>JALYXP010000089.1 GCA_030947045.1 Verrucomicrobiota bacterium
CGGAGCAGTTCTGTCGGGGAAGGTGGAGTAACAGCAAAGCGATGCGCACCTTCGCCGGTAAGCAGTTGGTAGAGCAGGGCGCCTAACGAGTACACATCGCTCGCGGTGGTGATCGGTTCCCCGCGCGCTTGTTCCGGCGAGGCATAGGCCGGAGTGAGGCGTTGCTGGTCAGGAATCGTTAAGTTAACGGCGTCCGCTTTGTCTTGTGCGACCAGCTTCGCAATACCGAAGTCGAGTAGCTTCGGCTCATCTTCTTCGGTCACCAGAATGTTAGCCGGCTTAAGGTCGCGATGAACAACCAGGTTTTGATGCGCGAACTGCACTGCGCCGCAGATCTTCAAGAAGAGTCTTAGCCGCTCATCAATCGAGAGCTGGTGCGCAGCGCAGTAAGCCGTCACCGGCACGCCGACGACATACTCCATGACAAAGTAGGGCAAGCCGTCATCGGTTGTGCCGCCGTCCATCAGGCGGGCGATGTTCGGATGTTCGAGGCGAGCGAGGATTTCGCGCTCGGCGCGGAAGCGGCGCAGCACTTCATCGGTGTCAGTCCCGCGCTTCAGCAACTTGATCGCTACCTCTTTGTGGAACTCTTCGTCGGCGCGCTGCGCCAGATAAACCGCTCCCATTCCGCCGCGTCCCAGTTCGCGAACGGTGGCGTAGGCGCCGATCCGCTGCCCGGCCGCGAGAGGCGCCGAATCGCGGCGGACAGAAGCGCCGGCGTGTGACGCGTAGTGTTCCATTTGACCAGTGGTTTGCTCGAGCAGCGACTCCACTTCGCGCAGCAACTCCTCGTTACCTCCGCAGCGCTGACGGACAAGGGCGGCGCGCGCGCTGGATGAGTTCACGTCCATCGCTTCGTCAACGATGGCTTTAACCTGCTGCCAGCGTTCCGAACTCGACGGTTCTGCCACGACGTTGCCTCGGGTCTGTCAGGTGGGTTGCGCGAGCTCGCGCTTCAGCCAGCGTTTCGAGATCGACCAATCGCGCATCACGGTGCGCGGAGTGACTCCTAGCACCTCGGCGATTTCTTCCACGGTCATTCCACCGAAGAAACGCATCTCCACGATCTGCGCCTGACGTGAATCGAGTGCTTCCAGATGACGCAGCGCTTCTTCCAGATCGAGTAGCTTCGGACCGGCCTGATCATAAACATCGAGCGCGTCATCCAGCGTCAAACGCACAACGTTCTCGCCACCGCGCCGTGCGGCGGCGCGCGCGATCGCATGGTTAGTGAGAATCCGGCGCATCATGCGCGCTGCGATGCCGAGCAAGTGCGCGCGATTTTCCCAGCTGAGCTGGCGTTGGTCGGCCAGTCGCAGATAGGCCTCATGCACCAGCGCCGTCGGCTGCAGGGTATGCTCGGCTCGTTCACGGTGAAGGTAGCTGGCGGCGAGCCGGCGCAGTTCCTCATACACTCCCGGCATCATCTCGGTGAGCGATTCTCCATCAGTGCCGGAGATCGGAAGCTGCAACTGCGCGAGAAACGCGGCGTCGATTGGCTCAAGCGCCGCCGTCTGCTCCGCCAGTGGCGTTTCGGGCATGTCTATTTTTATCACCATGGCGCCGGCCGACGCATAAAATTATGCAGGGGCTGAAAATAGTCTGTCAGGTTCCGCGCGTTTTTTTTGCGTTACTAGGTAGGACCACACTCAGCCTATGAAACCTGCCAAGACACCTCTCGCCCATCGCTTCCTCTTCATCGCCGCCGCGGTCGCTCTCCTGCCGGTGAGCGGTTTCAGCGACCCGAGTTTGCACCTTTCCCTGTATGGGGACGGCGTCTCTGAGACCCAGACATCGACGACCGCTAGCTCATTGAGCACGAGCGCGACGATGCCGCTGGGCGTGGCGAGCGTCGATGCGCGGTATTCGTCGCTCAACTGCACGGCGAGCGGGAGTGCTCCGGTCATGGACCCAGGCGGATCGAGCTTCACTGTGATCTCTCAGGCGGAGATGAGTGATCACTTTACGATCAATACCTCCGGCATGCCCTACGACATCCGGACCGCGCGTTTCACGATGCATATGGGCGGCGACCTAAGTGGCAGCTACATCGGACAAGGCTCCCCCGCGATGCATTACGAGACGCGAATCGAATCAGCCGGCGGAGATACCGTGATCTATAACGGCGGCTTCGACAAGGACACGACCTCCGGCACGCCACCGTCCGCGCATGGGAGTTTCACTTATGACACGCGGTTTTATGTCACCGTGGGCAACTTCGATCTTCATATGAAGCTCGATTTTTCTGCCAATGCGAGCGGCACGAATACAAACGCCATGCCCAATGGCAGCAGCACTTGTTCGGGAGGTGTGAGCCTAAGCATCGGCGATTTGTCGATCTTGGATGAACAAAACAACCCGATCGATTTCACCGCGAGTTCACGCACCGGCACGGCGCGCGCGAGCAACATCGCTGCCGGCACGCCCTTCAGCGGCTTCAGCCTAACGAATACTTCGCCCGATCGCGTCGGCTCAAAATTGGATTTGGTCGGCGGCGTTCCGAGCATCCCGGAATACCTGAAGGCGGCTTTCGTCGCGGCGCCGAACTCCACCACCACGCAGCAAACCTGCGGCATCTTCAGTGATGTCGCCTCAACCAATCCACTGTATGCGGGCATCCAATGCGTGACCTGCCGCGGCATTCTGAGCGGCTATAGCGACGGAACGTTTCGCGCCGCGAATGTCGTCACGCGGGCACTAATGGCCGGCGGCGTCGCGAGAGAGGAAGGCTTCAAGGAGCCGGTCACCACCCAGACCTTCAGTGACGTTACGCCGAGCACTCCGTTCTACGCGGAGATTGAGCGCCTCGCGACGCGGGGAATCGTTAGCGGCTACAGCGACGGCACCTTTCGCCCGTTCAACAACGCGACGCGTGGGCAGGTTGCGCACACCATTTCCAATGCAGCGGGCTTTGCTGACGCAGTCAGTGGCCAAACCTACGCCGACGTGTTGCCGAGCACCGCGTTAACCCACTGCTTTGTCGTCGTGTTTAACCAGCCAAGACGCAGCCCGGCTTCGGCACCGAAGAAGAGCTGAGCCAGTGAAGGGTCGTAGCTGAGCTGCACCGCAACGAGATCGCTGCCTGTGCCGGTGAGATCTACGACGTCACTCGCGAGCTGAATCGGCGGGCTGACACAAGCGCGGTGGACGCTCGCGAGCGCTTGCGCGAACTCCCCACGCGTGATGTTCACCAGCGGACGGAAGTAAGGACGATTCTGCGCGTCGCATGGTTCACTGGCTCCGCCACAAGCGAAGCCAGTC
>JALYXP010000098.1 GCA_030947045.1 Verrucomicrobiota bacterium
GCAGCTAAAGCGCTTCGATTTCAAAGGCGCTGTCGATCACGCGTTGAAGGAATAGCGGAGCCGACACCGAACGCGCGATGCGGATTCTTGTCGCACCGGATAAGTTTAAAGGCTCGCTTGGTGCGACAGCAGTGGCGGAGAATATTGCCGGCGGTTTGCGCCAGGTTCTACCAGACGCCGAGATCACGATGCAGGCGGTAGCCGACGGAGGCGAGGGGACCGCGGCGGCGATCTGCGCCGCTGGAAATGGCGAGTGGGATACGTGCGATGTAGATGATGCAAATGGCACGACCGTCGGTGCGCGCTACTGCACGATCGACGGCGGCGAACGCGCGGTGCTGGAGGTCAGCGAAGCAGTTGGCCTTTGGCGGATTGCGCCGGGAGCGCGCGATGTCGATACGGCGAGCTCGTTTGGCGTCGGAGAGATGCTGCTCGATGCAGCTGCGCGCGATGTGCGGGAGGTGGTTGTCGGATTAGGCGGCAGTGCGACAAACGACGGCGGTTTTGGCCTGGCTCGCGCACTCGGCTTTCGCTTTCTCGATTCTGCAGGCGAGGAACTAAGCAGCGTCGCCTCTGATCTGGTGCGACTCTCAAGGATAGTCCGGGCGGCGGGTTCGCTGCGACTGCCGCGCATCATTGCGGCTGCTGACGTTCGGAATCCGCTGCTCGGCGAACGTGGAGCGACACGCGTTTTCGCGCAGCAGAAAGGCGCGCGGTGCGATCAAGTCGAGGTCCTCGAGAATGCCCTCGCGCGACTTGCGGATGTCGTCGCGCGGGACCTCGCGGTAGACGCTCGCGATCTCTCCGGCGCTGGCGCGGCTGGTGGACTCGGTTTCGGCCTTGCGAGCTTTTGCGGCGCGGAGCTTCGTGCCGGCTTCGACGTCGTCGCGGAGGCGATCGGCCTGGCAGCTATGGTGGACAACGCCGACGTCGTGATCACCGGCGAAGGTCGTCTCGACGCGCAGACTCTGGAAGGCAAAGCGCCCGCCGGTGTCGCGCGGCTCGCGCGCGCTGCGGGGAAGCGTGTGTTCGCGATCGTCGGCAGGGTCGTCGCCGGTGCCGAGATTTTCGACGACGTCTTCAGTCTCGTGAACACCGGAACATCCGAAGCTGACGCGCTCAAATACACGGCGGAGCTACTCCGCATCCGCGCCGCCGGACTCGGCCGGACTATTCGTTAGGCGAAACCCTGTTCTCGTGCACGAAGGCACGAAAGAGCTTCGCAGTTTCGACATATTTTAGTGCCCAGCGCTTGATCCCTTCCTGTTCCGTGCGCGACAGCAGCCGCGTAATTTTTCCGGGCGAACCGAGCACCATCGACCCTTCAGGGATTTTCATGCCGGGGGTGACCAATGTGTTCGCACCAATGATACTGCGCGCGCCGATCTCGGCACCATCAAGAATCGTCGCACCCATCCCGACCAGCACTTCATCACCGATCGTGCACGCGTGCACAATCGCGCCGTGACCCACCGTCACCATTTCGCCGATCAGCGCAGGAAAATCGTCGGCGAGGTGAACGATGACGCCGTCCTGAATGTTCGTGCGCGCGCCGATCACGATGCGGTTGATGTCGCCGCGCAATACTGCGCCGTACCAGACGCTCGAATTTTCCTCGAGCGTCACGTCGCCAATGACGGTGGCGTTTGCCACGACGAAAGCGGTGCGGTGGATGCGCGGGCCGAGACGCAGCCGTTCGGCCACGCCGGCCAGTCCAGTGGGGATTGCGTCCATTAGCGAGCGTGTGAGCGGCGCGGCAGCTTGGCAAGCCCATCGAGATTTGAATTTCGTTTAGACAAAACACGAAAGCGGCGGCGTCTGCAGAGTATCAAATGCTTTTCCCGCGCGCGCTGCCTGCAACGGCCCGAACCGGCCGTCGCACATTTCCTCGCCTCGTAACAGTCGCCGCCTGCACCGCGGCGACTCTCTTAACCCTGCGAGCCGAGGCCGTCACCGCGGATGATCCTGCTCTCGAACCGTTGCGTTTCATCGGCAGCATGCCTGCCTTGGAAGCGACGGTGGATGGCAAAGGCCCGTTTCTTTTCGGCATTGATACGGGCGCTCCAGGCCAGGCACGGATCCACTCCGCGGTGACGGAAAAGCTCGGGATCGCAGCAGCAGGGACCGTCTGGCGAGCGACGGCGCCGGTCGCTGTCCGCAGCGGATGCAGATGGTCCGACTGGAATCGATCGAGATCGGCGGGCTACGTTTCACCGAAATTACGGCGGGTTCGCGCAGCTATAAGTCCGCGCCGCGCGCGGCAGAACTCGACGGCATCATCGGCCGGCAGCTTTTCCAAGATTACCTCGTCACGCGCGACTTCCCTGGAAAGAAGGCGCTGGCCGAGTTTGCCGTCACGTTCGATCAGGCAAACAGCCGCGTGAGATTCGTACGCGCCGCCGGAGTTTCCCCGCAGTAACTGCTGCTCAGGATTTACGCAGATGCTACTCTCCGCCCGGGCCAGTGCTGAAACGGTCGCGAAAACTTTGGGTCTGCTAGACAAATTTCAGGGCTCGCGGCGTCTCCATATCAAAGACCCTGAAACGGTCATGGAGAATGTCGCCACAGATGAAGATTGGAGAGTTTGTTTCGCGGAAGCCGCACCAGGGCTCGTGCTCTTTGCACGACAATTCGTCCGCTCAGTCGCGGATGCGGAAGATATCGTCCAGGAAGCTTTCGTCCGGTTTTGGCGCAAGCAGCATTGCATCCGGAATCGCGCGCTTCTCTTCGCTACCGTCCGCTCCATTTCGCTCGATCTCCTGCGTCGCGACGCGCGGCGCGCACGGCGCGAAGCGACGGCTTTTCTCGACAGCGCCGAGAGTATCGAGCCGCAGTTCAATTTCGCGGATGACAACCAGCAACAGCTCGCGGCCGCGATCGATCGGCTGCCGGGTGAACAGCGGGAGGTGCTGGTGATGAAGATTTGGAATGAGCTGACATTTGCGGACATCGCGACGGTGCTTGGCATTTCGCAAAACACCGCGGCGTCGCGCTACCGCTACGCGCTCGCTGCGTTGAAGAAAAATTTCACGAATCATGAACGAGTTCTCTGATTTAGAAGCGGAGTTGAAGCAGTTGCAGCCGCGGGCGGTCTCGCCGCAGTTGGCGACACGCATCGAGACAGCGCTCGCGCAAGAACGGGCGCCCGAGCTGAAGCAATTCCGGGGAGCGCGGGCTGCCAGCCTGCAGTTGGCGGCAGCCTGCGGCAATCGTCTGCGGAGATGGCGCGCCCGCTCGGCCGATTCATTCGGCAGGCTGCCGGATGCGACAGACGGGCAGCCTGCGCTTCCCGGACGAATGAGCTGGCTTGTGCCTGGCCTCGGCGCAGCTGCGGTAGCGATCCTCATCGTCCTCGGGCTCGGGGTGCCGAAAGCTCCGCAGCCCCCCCAACGTCTTGCCGTGACGACGCCCGCTCCGGTCACGAAAGGTTTTGTGCCGGATGGACTCACGCGCGTCGTTTATAACACTCGCGACGAAGGCTTGGTCTATCCGGGCTCGTCTGCTCAGCCGGTGCGCCGCGTGCGCTCGCGAGGTCACGAGACCTTGCAATGGACGGAGCCTGGCACCGGCGCATCGCTTCGCGTTTCTTACCCGACTGATGAGGTCGAACTCATCCCGATTTCTGGACAGTGAAAATCAACAGAGGACCAACAAATACATGAAACTAACTAACATCGCAGCTATCACCGCGGTCGTCTTTCTGCCGCTCGTCGCCCTCGCGCAGACTCCACCAATTCCGCCCGTGCCGCCGGTGCCGGCGGTCCCGCCAGTCCCACCGCCGGGTGGTCCGCACGGCGGAGATCGCGAGCGTGCGCCGAAAGTGCCAGTGACATATCTTGGCGTTGAGACGTCTTCTGTTCCGAATGTCGTCAGCGAACAACTCGGTCTCGCGAAAGGCTTTGGCCTGGTCGTGGATTACGTCGTTCCAGACGGCCCCGCCGCAGCTGCGGGCGTGCAGGCAAACGACATTCTGAAGATGTTCAACGACCAGATCCTGATGGAGCCAAATCAGCTGGCGAAGCTCGTTCGGAGCAATGCCGACGGCGCGACGGCGACGTTAACCGTGCTGCGTAAAGGCGCCGAAACAAAGCTGACTGTGAAGCTGGCGAAACGTGAGGTGCCACAGCGCCGCGGATGGGATGGCGGCGATTGGAAACACGGCCAGGGGATGGGCGCGGTCGATCTGCACGACATGGGCGAAGAACTGAAGACCATGCAGGATCGGATGGGCGGGATGCAGTTCAGCTTCAACGATGACACGAAGCAGCAGATCAGCGAGCAGGCGAGAGAAGCGCGGGAGATGGCGCGGGAGGCCGCGCGTGCCGGCGCCCAGGCTGGTCGTGAAGGAATGCGCCAGGCGCGCGAGGCGATCCGGCAGGCTCGCCAAATGCAATTCACGCAGCGCGATAACGGCGCGATCCGCACGACCCGCATCGACATGGGAAAGGCGCAGATCGTTCTGCACGATGCGCAGGGTGAATTGAAGGTAGAGAGCGTTGACGGGAAGAAGGTCCTGACGGCCAAGGATCCGGAGGGACGGCTCATTTTTAGCGGACCGGTCGGCACAAAGGAAGAACTCGACAAGGCGCCCGCGGAGGTGCGGCAGCGTTATGAAAAGCTCGAGCAGAAAGATCTGCCGAACGCCGTGCCGCCAAATGTCGCCGCGCGTTCGGATGAAGACACGGCTGACGCAGCTGCCGACGCGGCAGCGGATGCTGACGATGGCGACGCCGATGAGGATAACGACAACAACGACGCTCCGGCGGCTAGCACGTTGCAGGATGTTTCCGTGGAGGAAGTGAAGTCGGTGCCATATCGCCGCTTGGGCAATAACAACATTATCATCATCTAATCCGGCGGTTGCTTCCGCGCTGTCGATGCGGCCCCCGCCGCCAGCGCGTTTTCCGGAATTCCGGAAGGCAGACGACGACGACGCACGGTCGTTGTCGTAATTGAAACTCGCGTGCGCGGCCGCGGAAATCGTGGGCTGAGCGGCTGCACGGGAAGTTTGTCTGTTTCAGATCACGAACGGCCGTGACCCATGCCGGGCCTTCATTAGCCGCACCTAGAGCGATGGCATTGCGCTGCGCCTTGGCACCTCGTCTCTCTGGCGACCTCATGCATCACAGCAGCGGCGAGCAGTGCGTCCCCCTCTGATTCTACGGCCGGTGCGTGGAGCTGATCCGATAATCAACGTTCGCCTTACGAAGTTGCAACCGCTTGGCGGCCTTCGCACCTCGCTGTAGGAATTTATCGCGCTCCCGGCGTATTACAAAAACGTAACGCGCAAAATCAGCTTTTATCCTTTTCGGATCATTTTCATCGCGCTAGCATTTAGCACTCGCGTTTATTTCCGCGCGGGTTCTCACCCCAACAATGAAAAAACACCCCTCTAAACAATCTGGCTTCTTCAGCCTTCGCGTCCTCCTCGCCGTCGC
>JALYXP010000110.1 GCA_030947045.1 Verrucomicrobiota bacterium
GCAACTTCACGCGCGTCCCTCCAGTCGGCCGCAGCGCCGGCGGAGCCGACACCACCATCTGCACTGGCTAAACCAACGTTGCCGCCCGTCCCAGCGTTGCCGACACCGAGTGAGCCGATTCCGGTGGGCCCCTAGCGACTCTCCGCGAGCGCTTTCTCCATCAACATCGCCGCCAGCGGTTCGGTCGCTTTGTCGAGAGCTGTGTTCGCCGCTTTCAGCCGCTGAAGTTCATGCGAAGCGAGAGCTGCTCGTAACTCGCCCACGAGCGACTCGATGTGCATTTTTTCACCGACCGGAAGTTCACCGCCGACGACGCGGAACGCGCTCTCTACCGCGCCAAGCATCTCCTCCGCTTTCAACTTTGCTTCCGTCCAAACGCGTTCGTTCATGTCGTCGAACGCGAAGTCAAGCGACTCGGAAATCATCGCTTCGACGGCCTCGTCCGATACATCGACGGCGCTGTTAATTGCGACGATTTTCTCCGCGCCCGTTCGCGTGTCGCGCGCCAGCACATGCAGAATGCCGTTCGCGTCGATTTCGAATTGCACGCCGACGCGAGCCACGCCTTTCGGCGCAGCTTCGAAAGAAAGCTCGAACTCGCCAAGAGGCCAATTGTCGCGCGCCATTTCGCGCTCGCCTTGCAGCACTTTGATGCGCATCGCGGTTTGATTGTTCACTGCGGTGGTGAACATCTCGCCGGCTTTGATCGGGATCGTTGAATTGCGCGGGATAATCACGTTCATCAATCCGCCGAAGGTCTCGATGCCTAACGACAGCGGCGTCACGTCGAGCAGGATCACATCGCGCACTGCGCCTGATAAGATGCCCGCTTGAATTGTCGCGCCGAGCGCAACGGCTTCGTCAGGATTCTGCGAGAGGTTCGGCGCGCGACCGAAGATCTCTTCGACAATCCGGTGCACGAGCGGCATCCGGGTGACGCCGCCGACTAGGATGACCTGATCGAGTTCAGCCGCCGTCAGCTTTGCGTCAGCGAGCGCGCGAAGACAATGCGCGCGGGTTCTCTCAATGATTGGCTCGCTCAGCCTTTCAAGCTCCGCACGCGTCAGTTCGAATGAGACACTCTCGCTGCCGAAAAAAAACGGTAGCTCGACGCTAACGGTGTCTTCGGTAGCGAGGCGATGCTTCGCGTGCACGACCGCTTCGCGCAACGTGGCGCGCTGCTCACCGGACCACGCGCGATCTCCGAGGCGACCGACGCATTCCGCGAGCAGACGATCGTCGATGTCGTCGCCGCCGAGCCGCGTGTCGCCGTTGGTCGATAGAACTTCGAAGACGCCGTTGTTCAGCTCGAGAATGCTGACGTCAAACGTCCCGCCGCCGAGGTCATAGACCGCGATTTTCGCGCGCGTCGCGAGCTTATCGAGACCGTAGGCGAGCGCGGCCGCTGTCGGCTCATTCACGATCCGTTCGACCGTAAAACCGGCGAGTTCACCAGCGCGCTTCGTCGCGCTGCGTTGTGCGTCATTGAAATACGCGGGGACCGTAATGACAGCGCGCGAGACTTCACGGTTGAGCGCACGCTCGGCATCCTCTTTTAGCTTCTGCAAGACGAGCGCAGAAACTTCTTCCGGCAGGTAATCTCGGCCGGCGGCGTACACGCGCACTGGTTGCGCTTTCGCGTGCGAAAGTTCGAACGCGACGGCCGCATCTTCGTCGCGCAATTCGTTGCCGCGAATGCCGATAAAACGCTTCGCCGAGTAGATGGTGTCGCGCGGCGAGACCGCCCGCATGCGTGCGGCGGCACGGCCGACCAACGGCTCGGCATCCACACGAAAGTGGACGACGGTCGGTGTGAGTCTGTCGCCGTTTTCGTCCGCGAGCAGAATCGGAAAGCCGGCCTCGACCACGCCGATAAGGGAGTTCGTGGTGCCGAGGTCGATGCCAACGATATCGCTCATGTCGAGCGGGCAGTGTCGCTGTCATCCCGAGCGAAGTCGAGGGACCCCGTGGCGCAAGCAATCCATCCGAACGCGGGGTCTCCCGACTTCGCTTCGGTGCGCTCGTGATGACGAGCGTGACGCCTACGTTTCTGCTCGCACAATCTGACTGCACTGATATTTCTGGCGCGAATCGATGAGCGAAGAGTTTGCTATTTACGTCCGCGGTCTCCGGAAAGCGTACGGAGACTTCGAAGCGGTCAAGGGGGTCGATTTTGAAGTGCGACCCGGAGAAGTGTTCGGGCTGCTCGGGCCGAACGGCGCGGGGAAAACGAGCACCGTCGAGATCATGGAAGGTCTGCGGCCCCGCACCGCTGGCGACGTGAAGGTCCTCGGCTTCGATCCGGATTTGCAGAAGCAAAAGCTGAAAGATCGCATCGGCGTCTGTCTGCAGGCGACGAACTTGCCGGATAAGCTGACGGTCCATGAGGCGCTGAAGCTGTTCGCGGCGTTTTACACGCAGACCGTCGATGGCGATGCGCTCCTCAAACGCCTGCAGCTTTGGGACAAAAAGGACGCTGGTTACGCGACGCTTTCCGGCGGGCAGAAGCAGCGGCTCGCCATCGCGCTTGCCTTGATTAACGATCCGCGCCTGCTCTTTCTCGACGAGCCAACCACCGGCCTAGATCCGCAGGTGCGCCTCGAGATTCGCGATCTGCTGGAAGAACTTCGCGCTGAGAATCGCACGATCGTTTTGACGACGCACTACATCGAGGAGGCGGAACGATTGTGCGATCGTGTCGCGATCATTGATGCAGGCGTCATCATCGCGATCGGGACGCCGCGCGAGTTGCAGGAGAAAAGTGCCAACCAATCGGCGATCGAAGTCACATTGGCGACGGCGTGGACAGGCAGCGAACTACCGACGTGGGAGCAGGCGAACGGCGTGACCCTCGCGGAGGATCATCGCCACATCACGGTAACCTCGCAGCGGCCAGCGAAGACACTGGTCGAGATGGTGAAGTGGATCGATGCGCAAGGGATCGAACTGGAAGACGTGCGGTTACATCGTCCGACACTCGAGGATGTGTTCATCGAATTAACGGGCAAACGGCTACGCGAGTGACGCAATGAAAACACTGCTCGCCCTCATCAAAATCGATCTGAAGCTCGCGCTGCGGAATCGCTCCGTGCTGTTCTTCAACTACTTCTTCCCGCTCATCTTTTTCTTCACGTTTGGCTTCCTCATGCACGCTGAGCAGGGAACACGAATCCTGCAGGTCGTGACGATGGTGTTCGCGATCGGCGTGCTCGGAAACGGGCTCTTCGGCGCCGGCATGCGCGCGGTGCAGGATCGCGAAACCGATGTGCTGCGGCGTTACAAGGTGACGCCGATCACGCCGGTGCCGCTGCTCGCTGCGTCCATGGTTACAGGCGTCATCCTTTACCTGCCGGGCTTGATCCTGATGCTGGTACTCGCGAACCGCCTTTTCCACATGGCGATTCCGTCGAACCTCGTGTCGCTGCTTCTGTTCGCGACCATCGCGTGTGTCGCGTTTCGGTCGATCGGTTTGATCATCGCCGCGGTGGTGAATTCGTCGCAGGAAAGCCTGATTCTGATTCAGCCGCTCTATATGGGGATGCTGTTTCTGAGCGGCGCGACAATTCCGATCTCGCTCTTCCCGAATTGGCTGCAGATTTTCACGCAGTTCATCCCGGCGACGTATCTGATGACGGGCGCAGCCGGCATTCTGCAGCGCGGTGAAACGCTCGCGCACAACTGGCTCGCCGTCGTCGCGCTCATCATCACCGCAATCGTCGGGTTGTTCGTTGCCACGAAACTCTTTCGCTGGGAGAAGGAAGAGAAGCTGCCGGGTTCAGCGAAACTTTGGGTACTCGTGGTGCTGCTGCCGTTTCTGTTTCTCGGCATTTATCAAGCGTGGAGCCGCGAAGAGCTGACGAAGGCCAAGGTGCTCGCGCGTGATCTGAGCCGCGGCCACACGTGGCTCATCCAGAACGCGCGGATTTTCGTCGGTAACGGCGAAGTCATCGAGTCCGGCTCGTTGCTCGTGCGAAACGGCAAGATCGATCACATCTATCGTGGCGCGGCACCCGACGCGAAAAGCGTTTCAGCCGAAGCGATCGACGGCGCCGGTAAGACAATCCTCCCGGGGCTGATCGATGTGCATGTGCATCTCGGCGCGACCGGCGGCTTCAGCGACAGTCAGTCGAACGACGTCAAGAAGCAGCTCGACCACGAGATG
>JALYXP010000112.1 GCA_030947045.1 Verrucomicrobiota bacterium
GAGAGGAGAAACTGGTAGCCGACATCACCGGCGTAGGCCAGCCAGCGGACGTTCTGCACCACGGCGTCAAGCTCGTGGCCGTGAATGACGAGGATGCGACGGCCATCGGCGGTCGTATGGATCGCGCGGGTCTCGATCGTGATGTTGCCGTAGTGACCGCAGAAGCGCTCGACGAACTCATCGTGGTTTCCGGGGATGTAGATGACCTCGGTCCCTTTGCGCGCGAGACGAAGGATCTTCTGGATCACGTCGTTATGCTGCTGCGGCCAGTAGATGCCGCGACGCAGCTGCCAGACGTCGATCAGATCGCCGACGATGTAGAGGGTGCCGATCTCGTGATTGCGCAGGAAGTCGAGAAATGCCGCGGCGTTACTGCTCCGCGTGCCGAGATGAAGATCGGAGACCCAGGCCGCCCGCACGCGCTGCGGCGTGTGCGCCTTGACGATGCGCACAGTTTTGAGGCGCGGTGGCTCGGTCAAGGTGGGCATTGATCGCGAAACCGACGGGGCAACGGCAGCTTCTCGCGTGCTGACGGCCGGCGTTTACGGTGCGGCGGGCTTGCTTTCGTCGACGCCGACGAAGCCGACCCGTTCGACAATTTTCTGGCCTTCGCTGCCGAGCGTGAAGTCGATGAACTGCTTCACCAGGCCCGCCGGCTCGCCGTTCGTGTAGAAGAAGGTCGGGCGCGCATAAGCCCAGCTATGCGTGCGGACGGTCTCGGCGGAAACTTCCAGGCCATCGATCTTCACGGCCTTCACTCCCGGAGCTTTCAGGTAGGCTAGTCCGACATAGCCGATGCCATTCACGTTCTTACCTACCTCCGCCGCGATCTGTTCGTGTCCTGCCATCTTTTGCGCGCTCGGTGCGTAGTCGCGCTTATTCATCGCCAGTTCTTTCCAATCGGAGTAGGTGCCCGAAGAAGTGTTACGAGTGTAGATGGAAATTTTACCTCCCGTCCCGCCGACTGCGCTCCAGTCGCTGACTTCGCCGGTGAAGATCTGTTCCACCTGCTTCTTCGTCAGGTTGGTGATCGGGTTCTTCGCGTTCACGATCACGGCGATGCCGTCATGCGCGACGACGATCTCCTTGAAGGTGACGTTCTTCGCATGCGCTGCAGCTTCTTCTGCCGGCTTAACCTTGCGGCTCGACATGCCGATCTGAGCTGTCCCATCGATCAACGCGGCGATGCCAGTGGTGGAACCTTCCGCCGCGATATCGAAGGTGGTGTCCGCGTTCTTGGCTTTGAACTCCTCCGCTAGCTGCGGCACCAATTTAGCGCCCAGTGTGTCGGAGCCCTTAATCACGAGGCGATCAGCGTGCGCCTGTGCGGTGAAAGCGGAAGCCGCTACGATTCCCAGGCAGAGCGATTTAAGCGTCGATAGTTTTTGCATTACCAGAAGGTAACCACGGTTGGTGACAACTCGATGGCGGGAAGGTGACAATCAGGTGAACTCGGGCTGAGTGTTTCGCTTCGAATCTGCTAGGGCGACAGCGTTAGAATGAGAAAAACAGATGGCGCCCCGAGCCGAGAACTCAAGAATGCTGTCAGCCGACCGCTACATCAGCGGCACTTTCGCAAAGATCCTCCAGCTAGGCGATCAGGTGTTGCCGCACGACGATCTCGAAGTGGAAGTGGAATATGAGGACTGTTCGATTACTCAGTCGCCGCTCACGAGCGCAAAGTTAAACGGGAACTTTGTCGACCTGCAGTTGTCGGAAAAGCACACCGACTGCCTCGATAAAGAGAAATGCGGAATGGATGGCGAGGAGAAGATGAAGCAGACGCGGGCGGTTCGTGACGTAATCAAGGCGAAGATCGAGGCGTGGGGCGCGGAAAACTGCGGGTCGGCGCTCTAAGAAAGGCTCCGTTGAGAGTGCGACGGGCAAGTCGGGGGGTGCATTCTGTACTCGCGTCGCGGCAGACCCTGCGGCAAATAGGAACTCCGCCGCCTTATGGTCTTCCTCCTGTTCGTAATTTTCTCGGTTTACGTCTTTGAGTACATTAACGGCTTCCATGACGCGGCGAACGCGATCGCGACCGTTGTCTCGACGAAAGTGCTTACTGCCCGCGTGGCGGTCATCATGGCCGCTTGCTTCAATCTTTTCGGAGCGCTCTCCGGAACGGCGGTCGCAAAAACGGTCGGCGCGGGGTTGGTCGACACGAATTTCGTTACCTCCACGACGATCCTCGCCGCAATGCTGGCGGGAATTTGCTGGAATCTCTTCACGTGGTGGTTCGGCCTTCCGACCAGCTCTAGCCATGCGCTAATCGGCGGCCTCTGCGGCGCGGCGCTCGCCTCCGCGCACGGCAAGTGGACGGTGATTAAGTGGTCATTGACCAAGGTGGATGCTCATACCGGGGCGAGTTCGTGGGATGGGTTACTGCCGAAGGTAATCATTCCGATGATCAGTTCACCGATCGCAGGATTGATCGGTGGATTCGTGCTTACGACGCTCCTCCTAATCCTGGTAGCTCGATGGACGCCGCGAACGGTGAACCGCACGTTTGGGAAGCTCCAGATTCTGAGCGCGGGATATATGGCATGGGGACACGGATTTGCCGACGCGCAAAAGACGATGGGCATCATCGCGCTGGCGACGTTCACTGCGACGAAAGCAGGTGATCTAGAACATTTGCCGTCGTTTCTGAGTTTCCTGCACACGCCGACATTCGAGATTCACCTCTGGATCAAGATCTCGTGTGCGGTCGTCATGGGGCTGGGAACTTGGGCCGGCGGATGGCGTATCATTCGCACGCTGGGCCACAAGCTCGTGCAGATGAAGCCGATCCACGGGTTCGCGGCTGAAACGACCGGAGCAACGATTCTGCTGATCGCAGGCAACTTGGGAATGCCGGTCTCAACTACCCACTCCATCACGACCTCGATCATGGGAGTAGGTCTGGCGAAGGGAGCACGCGGAGTTAACCTGATTCTTGCGGAGCAGATCGTGTGGGCGTGGGTCCTTACAATTCCGTGCGCGGGCGGCGTAGCTTACCTCTTTACGCGGCTGCTCGCTCTCGCAGGAGCCTAGCGGCAACTGCTTATAAACAGAAAAGCCCGCCAGGCGAGCGCCTAGCGGGCTTTCTGACCTAACCGACGAGATTACTTGATTGGGACGAACCCCGTCTGGCCGACAATTCGCTGGCCGGCAGGACCGACCGTGAAGCTAAGAAACTGCTTTGCGAGACCTTGTGGTTCGCCGTTCGTGTAATAGAAGGTAGGTCGAGCATAGGGGTAAGTCTTTCCCTGAACGCTCTGCACCGATGGGAGAGTCCCGTCGATCGGTAAGGCTTTAACCCCGGGAGCCTTATCATAAGCAAGTCCTACGTATCCTACGCCGTTCGGGTTCTTTCCTACTTCGGACGCAATCTGTTCGTTGCCGGCCATCTTCTGGGCGGTGCCCGCGTAATCACGTTTCTTCATCGCCAACTCCTTGAAGTCGGAGTAGGTGCCGGAAGAAGTGTTACGAGTGTAGATCGAGATCTTGCCGCCAGAGCCACCAACCGCGCTCCAGTCGGTGATTTCGCCAGTGAAGATTTGTTCGACCTGCTTCCGGGTAAGTGCCTTGACTGGATTGTTCGCGTTCACGATCACCGCGATGCCGTCATAAGCGACGATCGTTGGCTTCAGGTTGACGCTTTTCGCGCTCGCGGCGCCGACTTCGGCCGGCTTGGCGCGCCGGCTCGACATGCCGATCTGTGCAGTGCCATCGGTGATGGCTGCGATCCCGGTGGTTGATCCTTCCGCGGCGATGTCAAAGGTGGTGCCAGGGTTACTTGCTTTAAACTGCTCTGCTAGCTGGGGAACCAGCTTGGCGCCGAGCGTGTCAGAACCTTTGATGACTAGCCGGTCAGCGTGTGCCTTTGACACAAGTAAGGCTAGGCTTGCAAGGATGGTAAGATAGGTGGTTTTCATTAGTGGTAATCGACAGGTGTTAGAACTTCACGCTTAGGTCAGCTTGGAAGAGGTTGTATTTGCGTAGTGGGTTTAGGGTGAAGGCATCGCCGGTTCCGCCGGTGCCTAGATCGTGATCGATCTGCTGTCCGTAGCCATAGGTGAGATTAAAAGTGACGGCATCGCTGATCGCGTATCCGGCCTGGATGGCAAAGCCTTCCATATTGACGCGGCTATCGTAGAGATCGGAGTCCACCAGGTTTGGATCGACCGCAAATTGCTCGACGTGCTGGTAGAACGCTTTTAGTTCCCAATCATGCTTGGCTTTGATCTTACCCAGACCGAGGCCGATCTGATAGGCATAGCGCTGGTCGCCTTTGTCCGGATGCCCGGCCGCAGCCGCGCGCTCGTCGCCTTCGAGGTTGGTGGCGAAGTCACCGAAGACACGCATCGGCAGGGTATGGACGACAAAGCCGAACTCAGTCGGCATGTCGAACACGAGCAGGCTGTTCACGCCGGTCTGGTTCAGCGCCACCGTCGTTGCGCCTTTCTTGAAGTTTGGGTCGCCAGAGAAGAATGTGTTAAAGGTGTCGCCGCTGCCAGTGTAGTTATAGAGCGTCGGAGCGAACTGCA
>JALYXP010000124.1 GCA_030947045.1 Verrucomicrobiota bacterium
GTCATAGACCGCCGCTACAGACGCCACACAGTCCGCCCGCGCACGATCGTGCGAACCGCTCGGCCTTTGAGCTTCCAGCCATCGAAAGGTGTGTTGCACGAAGCAGTCTCGAAAGTCTTTGCGTCGACCGTCCACTCAAGTGCAGGATCGATGATCGTTACATCCGCGGCCTCTCCGATCGTCAGTGTGCCGGCAGCTAATTTCAGCAACTTCGCCGGCTCGACCGTGAACATTTCAATCAGGCGCGGCAGATCGATTGTGCGCGTTTTGTGCAGGAGCAGATCGAGGAAGAGACCGAGCTCGGTCTCGAGTCCCACAATGCCGAAAGGCGCCGCGTCGAACTCCACTTCCTTCTCGAATTTGGCATGCGGCGCGTGATCGCTTCCAAGGATCTCGATCGTGCCGTCACCAATTCCTTCGAGTAATGCGGCGACATCAGTCGCGGTGCGAAGGGGCGGATTCATTTTAAAATTCGTATCGAAATTTTGAATCGACTCGTCGGTTAACGCGATGTGATGCGGACAGACTTCGCCGCTGATCTTTACGCCGCGCGTGCGAGCTTCGCGAAGCAGCCGCACACTGCCCGCCGAGCTGATGTGCTGGCAGTGGATTTGATGATCGCACAGCTCAGCGAGCAGGATGTTCCGCGCGACAATTACTTCCTCGCCCGCGGCCGGCCAGCCCGGCAAACCTAGCAGGGTGCTCCAATAGCCCTCATGCACTACGCCTTTGCCGACGAGGTTGTAGTCCTGGCAATGATCTAGAACGGGAACGCCAACCATGCGCGCGTACTCGACCGCGCGTCGCATGAGTTCGTTGTTTTGAATGCAATGCCCGTCATCCGTGACCGCCACGGCGCCCGCCTGCGCGAGCGAACCAATCGGAGCGAGCTCTTCGCCTGCGAGGTGTTTTGAGATCGCGCCGGTGGGCAGGACATTCACGCAGGCCGTGGCCGCAGCGCGGTCTTTGATGAGTGTGATGGTGCTCGGGCTGTCGGCGACCGGCGCCGTGTTTGGCATCGCAACAATCGTCGTGAAGCCGCCGGCAGCAGCGGCGCGCGCGCCGGACGCGATCGTCTCCTTCCAGCCGAATCCCGGTTCGCGCAGGTGCACGTGGATGTCGATCAGACCCGGCGTGACGACGAGGCCGCTCGCGTCGATAACATCGGCGCGGTCGGCTGGATCGGACGCGATTTTCCCATCGGTGATGTAGAGATCAGCTACTTCGTCGCGGCCGTTCGCCGGATCAATCACGCGACCGTTGCGAATAATCGTGTTCATCTGCTGGAAATTCCGCCGCAGAGATAAAGGACAGCCATTCGAACCGCTAAGCCATTTGTGACCTGATCGAGAATTACGCTTTGCACGCCGTCGGCGAGATCGCTGTCGATCTCGACGCCGCGATTGATCGGACCGGGATGCATGATGAGACAGTCCGGCTTCAGCAGTTTCGCGCGATCCTTCGTTAGGCCAAAAAGGCGGATGTATTCGCCGAGACCCGGGAAGTATTCCTTCCGCTGCCGCTCATGTTGGATGCGCAGGAGACTGACGACGTCGACGGTCGGCAGCACGGCATCGATATCGTCCGAGACGGTGACGCCAAGCTGTTCGAAATGGCGCGGCACCAGGGTGGCCGGGCCGACCAATGTCACGCGTGCGCCCAGTTTTAGCAGACCGAAGATCTTCGAGCGTGCGACGCGGCTGAACAAAATATCGCCGATGATCGCGACGTGCAGCCCGGCGATCGCGCCTTTTTTCTCGCGGATCGTGTAGAGATCGAGGAGCGCTTGCGTCGGATGTTCGTGTGCGCCGTCGCCGGCGTTGATGACGCTCGCCGACAACCGTTCGCCGAGAAATTGCGCCGCGCCCGCAGAGCTGTGCCGTAACACAATGATGTCGGCATGATTCGCCTCAAGGATTTTGGCGGTGTCCTTTAGCGTCTCACCTTTCGTTAGGCTGGAGGTGCTCGCGGAGATGTTGATCACGTCAGCGCTGAGACGAATCGCAGCGAGCTCGAATGACGTGCGTGTTCGAGTGCTCGGCTCGACGAAGAAGTTTACCAGCGTTTTTCCACGCAGCGCCGGCACCTTCTTTACATCACGCGTGCCGACCTGCTTGAAGGCATCGGCGTTATCCAGCACGAATGTGATTTCCTCCGCTGAGAGTTCCCGAATCCCAAGCAGATCCTTACGTCGCCAACGCATTTCGCTGCTCATGATGCTTGCTCCTGCACGAGCCAGACGGCGTCGGGTTCACCGTCAATGTCCGCTAGCCGCAGCCGTACGCGTTCGTTAGGCGCCGTCGGTATATTTTTGCCAACGTAATCCGCGCGAATCGGCAGCTCGCGATGACCGCGATCGACCAACACAGCCAGTTGAATCCGCGCCGGTCGGCCGAATGATCCGATCGAATCCATTGCCGCCCGGATCGTGCGTCCGGTGAAAAGAACATCGTCGACGATGACGATGGTGCGGCGCTCGAGCGACTGCGGCAAATGTGATGCGCGAACAATGGGAAGATCGACGCGCTGGCCGACATCGTCGCGATGCATTGACACATCGATGACGCCGGTATCGACGCGCTGCCCAGCGATCGATTCGATTGCGTCGGCAATTCGGGTGGCGATCTCCACGCCGCGGGAAGGAATCCCGCCGAGCACAACTGTGCCGAGATCAGGATTACGCTCGATGATTTCGTGCGCGATGCGACGCAGCGCGCGTTGAATCGCTTCCGCATCCATGACGAGGACGTCAGGACGCGACGGAGCTGAAGATGATGGAGGATTTTCCGGCATGCGTTCCTTTGCGACCTCGCGGGATCGCTTTAAAGGGCGCGACGAATGATCAGGCGGGCTGCGGCGTCTGGCTCTTCGTCTCCTTCGCGCGTTTGTCGCGCCAGCTGGACCGATGTTTCACGATCCAATCAAGCAGCGCTTTCTCGAAGCCGATGTCAGTGCCGACTTTCTCGCTCTCGATCCACTTATGTTTCAAAATCTCTTCGCGCTCCGCGAGAAACTCTTTGTAGAGCACAGAGTTCTTCACAAACGCGGACTGTTGATCTTGCGCAGCAGTCATCTCGTTCACTGTTTTCATAAGTCGGAGAGACGGTCAACGAAATCCGGGCTCCGCTAAGCTATAGACTGAGCATCGCGCGTGCCTATTCAAGCGCGAGCGCTTTAGCCGATCGTGTTGCGTAGATACTGAGCGATCCGTATGAACTCGGCGGCCACCGGGGAATTGCCGGCTTCCGCTGTGATCGGCATCCCGCGGTCTCCCGATTCGCGCGTTGCGATATCGATCGGGATCTGACCGAGTAGCGGCACCCGCAGCCGCTTCGCTTCGCGCTCGCCGCCGCCGCTGCCGAAGATGTCGTAGCGTTTCCCGGAATCAGGGGATATGAAGTAACTCATGTTCTCGATCAAGCCGAGAACCGGCACGTTCACTTTTTCGAACATCGTCGACGCTTTCCGCGCATCGATCAGCGCGACTTCCTGAGGCGTCGTGACGATGATCGCTCCGGCTAGCGCGACTGTCTGCACGATCGTGAGCTGGATGTCGCCGGTGCCGGGAGGCAGATCGAGAACTAGGTAGTC
>JALYXP010000126.1 GCA_030947045.1 Verrucomicrobiota bacterium
GAAGATCGCGCCGGAATCCGTCGTGATGGACGGCTGCGACGCGATCATTCGTAAAGGCGCGCATGCCGACGATTGAGCGCGCGCGCAACGCTCGATCACACGCGCTTCGCCTCCATCGTCATCGGCCTCGTATTCGTGAGCTCCGCGGCCACGACGCTCGGTCTCGTGAGCCGAAATTCTAAGACGTTCATCGTCGCGTTCCTCGGCTTTTGGTATGGGGCGATGAACAGCACAGGCGCCTCGCCCCTGCTCGATTTCGCCGTATTTTTCGGGGGCGGCAACGATGCAGACGCTCCTCACCTACTCCGCGCTCGCGATGGTCTGCGCAATCGGCGCGGTAGCGGCGCACCGCGCACGACTCGCGCGGGCCTAGCGTCCAGCCATTCTGCCGAGATTATGGAGCTGACTCCGTCTGCCCTCCCCATTTGTCTCGCCCGGCGAAATAAGAAGACGCATCAGGCGTTCGGCGTTTCGGTCAGACGCGGATCCAGCCTGGGATAAAACGCAGGAACACTGGCTCGCACGAGAACGACGGCATTCCCTCTGCTGCGTCCGTTCTACTCTATCGGCTGCCGATCGGAATTCGGCGGACGCGTTCGAGTAAGCGCTTACTCTCCTTTTCGATTACATGCGCGAACTTCGCCCGTTCGGCAGGTGGTGATTTGGCGTACGCGATCAGTGTCTCTCCCAAGGTCATCATCGCAGAAGTAACGGAATTATCACCGAGCCAGCTCGTGGCGGCGCGGAGGCGGGTGCCGTTTCGATTCGCCGCTGAGAAAACACCAGTTGGGGAGATTTCGATTTCATTCTCCGGCTGGCTACGCTCAAGCATCGCCAGCCAAAGCTCGTGCACCGCGTGCGCCGTGGAGCCGGGAAGTGCCGCGTCATAACGCTTAACTACCAGAGTTTTTGCGTCGACCTCCGGTTCCTCTTGGCCGTCATAAGCGATACATAGATGGAGCGCAGTCGATGCCTCGGTCGCCGTGACCCAGTAGCTTGCTTCCAGGGAGCGCGGGTTACCGACCGCACGGTGCAGTGCTACAGAGCGGTCTCCGTCGCTGCCATTAGTGAGGAAGAGATAACGCGCCAGGTCATCATGCGTCACGTATAACTTGTTCTTGAGCAATCGACCGAGCTCTGATGAGCCGGCGATGATCGATGTCGGCGCGATCCGAGTGAGACGATCGCGTGCATCTTCTGCTCGAACGGGCGAACAAGATAACGCGGTAGCAGCGGAACGCCGACGGCAATTCCAGTCGCAAACCCCCGAAGCGACAGGATTCGAATCGACGTGAAGAATCGATTGATCATGGTCTACCAGGAGCAAAGTTCACCGCCTCAGCTCCGAGACTCGGCACGCCCGTACCCCATAGTGCGGCGGCTTGTTGCCGGGCATCTACTTCGGACGCGGTCTGTGGACCTTTGCCCGCGCTGGAGCTGGCTGCGCTGTAATCGGACGGCTTAATCGGCTCGGAAACATTCATCTTCCGGATTCCACCGTTGTGGTTGGACCCAAATACGCTCAACCTGACCGTCGGATTCTGTAATCTTTTCCACGACGTTACCGCTTCGTGCCGCGGCTTCGTCCTTCAGGCTGAATCGGTAAGTAGCTACGCCGGTCTTATGTTATGCGAATGGATCTTCATGAAAGCAGCGGAAGGGTAAGTCTCTGTTTCGTAGCATACCGGCTTTCCAGCTGCATCGACCTTGGGCTTTAGTCTACCGACCGAATCAAGTTCGGAATCTAGCTTAAATTGACCGTAACTAGGTGTCGCGGTCACATATTTCCCGGTCCCCGACTGTACCGAGATGCCTACACCTACACTGTGTGTCTTGAGGCCATGGCCCTGGAGGATTTCCTTTTGCGCGTTGGGACCCAACGCTAGTTCTCTTACTTGAGCCCTCGCGAAGTTAATTGCCTCCTCCAGGTTTCCGAATTGTTCTAGTCCCATTGGGTCAGTCCGATTCACCGGATCACCGCCGCAGTAGCGGAAAAGATTCCTATCACCGGCCGCGAAGCCTTTCGGATCTTCGCTCATGAAACGGCCTAGAGCAGGATTATAGGCGCGATTGCGATACTCATAGAAACCGTACTCAGCCGCCCATTCGCGTCCGGTAAACAGAAAGCGGTTGCTGATCTGGCTCTTGTGGTTTGTTGGTTCGGTCCCGCGCGGGTTGTTCGCTCCGGGCGGCCCGTAGACTGTGGGCTGGCCAAAGGCATCGTAGCTATACTGCTCGGCTACCTGGCCGTAGGCATTGGTTACTGCGCTCACGTTTCCCAGCCGGTCCTGGTGGTAATAGTATTGCGTCCCGGTATCGCGCATCAGAATCTCATCGATCCCGATCCCATAAGTGTTCCGGGCCAGCACGCGAATCTGATTGCTCTGCGGATCAATGTCGTACTCCAGGATCGGGCGTTCCCCATCGTAGGCGTAGTAGGTCGGCACACCGTTGCTCACCCGGCGCACAGCGTCCGACACGGTCGTCATCGCAAGCGGTGTGCCGTCTTATGCGACTGGTGCTACCCCTGACTACTCCGCGCCCGGTGCACCCGAGAACGTGGTCATCCGCCAGGGTGATGTGAGTGGCGAGATCGTGGCGCGTTACCGTCCGCAGCGCAGTCGGAGCATGAACGAAGTACAGACCTGCACAGGCGATCCGACGGTGGAAGCCAATTGGAAGACCTACGGCATCTTCAATGACGGCAAAGCCACCCTCGAGGGCTTCACGCCCGCGAGCACTGTTTACCTCCGGGTCCGCACCGCCGGCCTGAAAGGCGTGGTGGGTGACTGGAGCGACGCGGTCAAGATCATCGTTACGTAATCATCTCAGCCACTTGGCAGAAAGAGGGCGCCGGAGGAGTCATCTTCCGGCGCCTTTCTCGTTCGAGGTAAATCAACCCGCAGTCCCCAACCTGAGGTCACGCCGAGGCGCGCCAGATCAAGGATGCACCGGTCAACCCGGACGTTCTGGTTCGGCTGCGTTTTGCAGCGCGAACGCGAGTTGGTCATTTGCCTCAGTTGCAAGTAGCTTGCGCCGATGGCCAACAACCAAGAATCCACCGCCACCATGGCTGTGTTCCTCGATCTCGAGAACATCGCGCGCGGCGCGCAGGACGCGAAATTTCCCGAGTTCGACATCGATAAAGTGCTCGAGCAACTCCTGCTCAAAGGCCACATCGTGGTGAAGAAGGCTTACTGCGACTTTGGCCGTTACAAGGAGTTCAAACGCGCGCTTCATGGCGCGGCCTTCGAGCTGATCGAGATTCCGGGACGCGGCCAGGCGGGGAAAAATTCAGCCGACATCCGGATGGTCGTCGATGCGCTGGATCTTTGTTACACGAAGAGCCATCTCGACACCTTCGCGATCATCAGCGGCGACTCTGACTTTTCGCCGCTGGTGAGCAAACTGCGCGAGAACGCCAAGACGGTGATCGGCGTCGGGGTGAAGAATTCGAGCTCCGATCTCTTCATTAATAACTGCGATGAATTCATCTATTACGACGATCTCGTCCGCACCGAAGCCCAGCAGACGCAGCAGCGGCGGCGGCGCACTTCAGCGAAAACTGCGGCGCCTAACGAGTCGAATGACGCCAATGGCAGCGGCCCCGCTCCTGATCGTGCGCTCGAACTCGTCAGTGAGACCGTCGAAGCGCTTCGCACGCAGCGCGGGGACGATTACGAAATCCGCGGCTCGCTCATCAAGCAGACGATCAAGCGACGCCATCCCGGCTTCAACGAACGCGCCTACGGCTTCCGCGCTTTCAATGACATCCTGCAGGAAGCGGAGAAGCGCGGCTTGGTGAAGCTCGATTCCGACAAGCAGGCCGGGACCTACATCGTTCGTCCCGTCGACTAGCGGCACGCGCGCTCATGCCCTGGACGCTTGCGCATCCGGCTGCGGTCGTGCCGTTACGTCGCGTCACGCCGAAGTATCTCGACTTCGCCGCGCTCGTCATCGGCAGCGTGACGCCGGATCTCGGCTATTACATCGACGACTCGCGCCTCAGCACTTTCGCGCACGCCTTCCGCGGTAGTTTCGGCTACGACGTGCTGCCCGGCATGGCGCTTTACGCGCTCTTCGTCATCGCGCGGACGCCCGTCTGTTTCATTCTGCCGATGCCGCACCGCGCCGCGTTGTGGCCCATGTGCTCGCGGCCGCCGATGCGCTCGTTCGGCCACCTGATCGCGATCCTCGCCTCGCTGCTGCTCGGCGCGTGGACGCACATCGCGTGGGACGCGTTCACGCACAAGACCGGCTGGGTCGTGCAAGAGGTGCCGATACTGCGCCACATCGCGGTCTCAACTGGCGTCGCACACCTCGCAGGCTATGTCGTGCTGCAGCATCTGAGTTCCCTTGTGGGCGTTTTGATTCTCGCATTCGCCTACCAGCGATGGCTCGTTAGGCAAAACCCTGTCCCGACCAAAGAACCAGTGCCCGAGCGATGGCGTTACCTTCTTTGCGGAACGCTGCTC
>JALYXP010000128.1 GCA_030947045.1 Verrucomicrobiota bacterium
CTGAAGTTCTTCGGCGGCATGGAAGCGAACGAAATCGCCGAGGTGTTAAACGTCTCAAGCAAGACCGTCGCGCGTGATTGGAGCTTCGCGAAGGTCTGGCTCTGCCGCGAACTGCTGCAACGCGCACATGCCTGACCTCCCGCCGGGCGTCGTGGCCGAGATCGTGAAGTGCGCGTTGGAACGCGACTCCGCGGAATGGCCAGCTTATCTCGAGCAAGCGTGCGGGCCGGATGCGGAGCTTCGCTCGGAAGTGGAGTCGCTGCTCGGGTTCAGCGAACCGGCGCAGGGGCTGATCGAGCAGCCGGCCATCTCGATGGCGGCGGCCCTGTTTGTGGAGGACATGGCTTTCCCGCCGGGAACACGCTTCGGTTCCCATGAGATTCTTTCGCTCATCGGCGCTGGCGGAATGGGCGAAGTCTACCTCGCGCGCGACACAGAGCTGGGCCGCAAAGTCGCGCTGAAGTTCATCAAAGCAGGCGTCGGATCGCGAAACCTTTTGCGCCACTTCCGCGCCGAAGAACGCATCCTGGCGGCGTTCAATCATCCGAACATCGCGCAGCTTTACGGCGCTGCTTTGACCGAAACCGGCGCGCCTTATTTCGTGATGGAATACGTCGATGGCGCACGCCTTGACGAGTTCTGCGACGAGCGAAAGCTCGACGGACGGGCGCGGCTGGAACTTTTCTGGAAAGTCTGCGCCGCGGTCAGCTACGCGCACCGCAATCTCGTCATCCATCGCGATCTGAAGCCGGCGAACATTCGCGTCACCTCCGCTGGCGAACCGAAACTACTCGACTTCGGCATTGCCAAACTGCTCGCGGATGAAACCGCCGCGCTACCCGACCAGACGATCACGCTCGCCGGGATGATGACGCCGGCCTATGCGAGCCCGGAGCAAGTGCGCAAGGAACGCATGACGACGGCCAGCGACGTCTACTCGTTAGGCGTGATTCTTTACGAGCTCCTGACCGGCCGGAAGCCGTATCGCCTGACTAGTCATTCCCCCGCGGAAATCTCGCGTGCGATCACGGAGCAAAGCCCGGCCCGCCCGAGCACCGCCGCCGATGGGAGCGCGCAATCCAAAAGCGACACGCGGAATTTGAAAATGCTGCAGGGCGACCTCGATAACATCGTCTTGATGGCGATGCGCAAGGAGCCTGAGCGGCGCTACCCCTCGGTCGCGCAGCTCGCGGAAGATATCCGCCGTTATCTGGCCGGACTGCCCGTGGTGGCGCGGAAAGATACGGTCCGCTACCGCGCCTCGAAGTTCATCCGGCGCAATCGCGTCGCGGTGGCGGCGGCGGTTGTCGTAATGCTCGCTTTGCTCGCGGGCCTGGTGGTGGCGTTAGCGCAGACGGCAGTCGCGCGGCAGCAGCGCGATCTGGCGCGCCAGGAACGTGCCCGCGCTGAGCGCATCAATGAGTTCCTGCAGCGCATGCTCTCGTTCTCGAACCAGAGCGTCACCTCGGTGTCGCCGATCGCGCAATCGAAGAACGTGACCGTGAACGAGATGCTGGCCCAGATCGCGCCGCAGGTAACCACCGAACTGGCTGACCAACCGGAGGTGCGCGGCCAGATCCTGCGCACGATCGGCAGCGCCTACGCTTCTCAAGGCTTATACGACAAAGCGGAAGAGAACTTGCGCGCGGCGCTCCAGACTCAGGTCCAGCTGTTCGGAGAGACGAGTGCCGAAGCGGCCGCCAGCATGTTGGAGCTAGGGGTGCTCTCCTATCGTCAGCAGCGGCTCGAAGAAGCTGCCAGCCTCCTCACCAAAGCTCTTACCTTTTATGACGGAGCGGGCCGGACGAGAACGACGGGGCCGAACCTGGTCAAGGCTGCCCTCGCGAAAGATTACCTGGGAGTGGTTACTTTTTATCAAGGCGATAAGAAGAAGGCTCTATCGCTGCTACGCGACGCCTATAACATCGCCGAGAACGCTCCGCCGCAGACTTTTGATTCTAGTATAACGACTTTCATTAAGTCCGATCTCGGTGGCGTCTTGATTTACTGCGGAGAGCTGGACCAGGGCGAGCCTCTGCTCGCGGAGGCCATTGGCGAGTATCGCAGCTCGAGCCGACCGCGCTGGGAACTTGGCTCGAGCCTGCTCCTGATGGGCATTGCTCAGATGCATCGCGGTCTCCTGGACGCCGCCGAAGCTAGTCTACAGGAGGCTGAGCAGCTTCTTCGCATCACTCTCGGCGACAACAATGTCTATCTCAGTAACACCTTAAACCAGGCAGCCTGGGTTCTTTTTCGAAAGGGCAACGTCGAGGGCGCGGAGAACAAAGCGCGCGAGGCGCTTCGAATAAATCAGAGTCTTAGCCCCGCAGCGCCGCTAGGAATCGCCGACTCTCAGTGGATCCTGGGCGAAGCCGCGATGAAGCTGGCGCATCCTCAGGTGGCCGAGAAATGCTACCGCGAGGCTTTACAAATCTATCAGCAACAACCTGGGAATGCGATCTCGGTTGTCCGGCTACAGCTTCTGCTCAGTCAGGCTCTCTTCGACCAAAATAATGTTCTCGAAGCCGAGAAGATCGCGCGCTCCGCGCATGAGACCGCCATGCGAGAGCTAGGCGAAAAAAACCCTCTCACAAGTGCAGCTGCCGAAAAAATCAATGCGATTTCGGCCAGGCACCCCGCGGATGGCCCGTCTTCTATTTCCCGTTAGCTATTCGACTTGCTTCCGAGTGTAACTCGACCTTTCGAGACAGGTCAGGGGACATTATAGACTTCGACGAGGCCGACACCGGTGGTGTCGCCTTTGCCCCGAACGATCGCAGTGTAGTTACCGGCGGGCAGGGTTTCGACGAGAGCGGCTTCGGCATCCTTCTTTGGCTGAATGCCGCTGGCTTCGAGCTCAGCTTGTTGGTCGGACTTCCAGTTGTCGTTTGAGCGCACGGTCGAGCCGTTGGCGTTCTTCAATTCGAGCGTTGGATCGACAAGAGAATTCGGGACGCCGAGATCGCCCAGGGATGGGCCGAGGGCACGGACAACTACCTTGGTGCTGGTGCCACCGCCGCTGCCGCCCGC
>JALYXP010000145.1 GCA_030947045.1 Verrucomicrobiota bacterium
TCGCCCTTTTCCTTCCATACATGTTGACTGCGCATCAGCGGCCCAGTCTACAGTAGATTCTTGAAAGACGCAGCCCGACTGCTTGCCTATGCGGCGGCGACGCTGATCCTCGCGGCCTTGCTCGCTCCGGTGCTCTTCTGGAGCGCGCAGTGGCTGGCCGGCCGCGGAGTCTTCCGTTTCCTCGCAGCGTATGAATTCGACCGCGTTTTCAGGCGTTCCGTCCTGATCGTCGCACTGCTGCTCTTTTGGCCGCTCTTCCGATGGCTGCGGATCGACGGCTGGCGTGATTTCGGTCTCGCGCCGAACCGGAACCGGATGCGGGATGTCATCGCGGGGTTCGTGATCGCTGCCGTCCCGCTGTTTGGCTTCGCGGCCGGTCTCATCGCTTGTAGGGTCTACAGCGTTCGCGAGTCAATTTCCGTGGGCGAACTCGCCAGCCGCACGCTGTCAGCGGCCGTGGTCCCCCTTCTCGAGGAGCCGCTATTTCGCGGTATGATTCTTGGGGTCCTGCTTCGGCGAAGCAGCGCGCCGGTGGCAATTTTCTTCACGTCCGCGGTGTTCTCCATCCTGCATTTTCTGAAGAGCCCTGAGCAGTCAGCCGCGGTCGTCACATGGTTCTCGGGCTTTCAGTCGATTGCGAACTCGTTCGGTCAATTCCATGAGCCGGTGCTCGTTCTCGCGGGGTTCACGACGCTGTTTCTCCTCGGCTGGATCCTCGCTGACACGCGCATCCTGACGCACTCCCTCTGGCTTCCGATCGGTCTTCACACCGGCTGGATCTTTGCCAGTGCGATCTTCAACAAAGTCGCCCGGCGCGAGTACGACGCCCTCCCCTGGCTCGGTCGCAATCTGATGATCGGCATCGCTCCGCTCGGCATCGCGTTAGTGAGCTGGGCGATTGCGCGGCTCTGGCTTAGACATGTTCAAGCTGCCAAAGATTGAGCCCCTGCGCGCGGTCGCGTCGCTCTTCTATCCCCCATCCTGCGCCGTCTGCTGCGGGGCGGTCGCCGATTCGCGCTATCTCTGCGACATGTGCAGCGACAAGGCGCCTCGGATCACAGCGCCCTTCTGCGCGACCTGCTCCGAGCCGTTTCCAGGCGCGATCACCGAAGCGTTCGCGTGCGCGAATTGCAATGGTCGCACGCTCCATTTCGAGAGCGCTGTCTCCGCCTTTCGCAGCCGCGGAGTGGTCCGAAAGATTGTTCACGAATTCAAATATGGGAAGCAGGCGCACTTGAAGTATCCCGTCGCTGAGTGGCTGGCGGAGGGCCTCGAGGACCCGCGGCTGCAAGGGCGGCGGTTTGATGCCCTCATCCCTGTGCCTCTCCACCCGACTCGACAGCGCGAACGCGGATTCAATCAAGCAGAGCTATTGTCCGAACTGCTGAGCAATCGCGCGGGTATCCGTACGCACGCTGCTCTCCAGCGAGTCCGTTACACGACCACGCAGACCGCGTTTGATCGTACTGAGCGCATGGAAAATTTGCACAACGCCTTCCGTTTACGGAAAAACGCGGACGTGCGAGGCTTGCGCGTGCTGCTCATCGACGACATCCTGACCACCGGCTCCACCCTGAGCGAATGCGCCCGAATCTTGAAAGCAGGCGGCGCACTCTCGGTCCACGCCGCTACTGCAGCACGCGCTTAAAACATGGCCATCTTCAAGAGACCCGCGCTGAAGACGCAGAGCGGCCGGAAACGCGAAATGCCGCAGGGTTTGTGGCAGAAATGTCCCGGCTGTTCCGATGTCGTGCACGAGATCGAGCTGGCGCAAAACGATCGCGTCTGTCCGCGTTGCGACTACCACTTTGCGCAGACGGCGAAGGAACGAATCGAGCACCTGCTTGACCCCGATAGCTTCGTCGAGCGCGATGGCAATCTCCGTTCCATCGACACCCTGCGCTTCGAAGGCGTTGCGACCTACAAGGACCGGCTGGAGAAGCACGAAGCTGCTTCGGGCCTTACTGACACTGTCGTTAGTGGCCACGGGTTAATCGAGGGCTACAAGGTCTCAATTGCTGTGATGGACTTTAATTTCCTGGGCGGTTCCATGGGATCCGTTGCTGGAGAACGCATCACGCGCGTCATTGAATGGGCGACCGAGAATCGTTGCGCCGCGATCGTCGTGTCCGCGTCGGGCGGCGCCCGTATGTATGAGGGGATGCTGAGTCTTATGCAGATGGCGAAAACGAGTGGCGCGCTAGGTCGTCATGCGGCTGAGCGGTTGCCTTTCATTTCGATCCTGACCAATCCTACTCTCGCGGGTGTCATGGCCAGCTTTGCCTCGTTAGGCGACATCATCATCGCAGAGCCCGGAGCGATGGTGGGATTCGCAGGGCAACGTGTTATCAAAGAGACCACGCACCAGAACCTGCCTGAAGGCTTTCAGACCTCCGAGTTTCTTGAGGAACATGGGCTGGTCGACCTAATTGTGCATCGGAAGCGGCTACGCGCGCAGATCAGCCAGCTGCTTTCCTATCTCTCGATTGCGCCCTAGCTAGGTTCGCAGTCAGCGCGGACTCC
>JALYXP010000355.1 GCA_030947045.1 Verrucomicrobiota bacterium
GTCGAAGAGAACGGGCAGTTCCTGATCGAGAAGATCAAGAATTCTTACGAGCGGAAGTCGAGCCACGAAGAGCCGACGGCAGTGAAGAGCCTGGAGCGTTACATCATTCTTAACGCCATCGACCGTCTCTGGCAGGAGCATCTTTACGCCATGGACGCTCTGCGCGAAGGCGTTTACCTCCGCAGCTACGCGCAGAAGGATCCGCTGGTCGAGTACAAGACTGAAGCGTTCGACATGTTCACGGAGCTGATGGCGAACATTAAAAACGAGGTGCTGCACAATCTCTTCCGCAGCACGTCGAATTTACAGGCTTTCGAGACGTTCCTCTCCACGCTGCCGCAATTCCTCCTGCGCGAACATGCGCCGACTGCGCCGACCGCGAACGGTCCCGTCTCGGGCCCTACGCCCGGTCGCCGGCCAGAACGGATTGGATCTAACGGCGACGGCAACGCTACCGAAAATCCGGAGGGCGATGAAGTCCGTCTGGAGCTCGCGCCGGTTCGGCGCGACATCCCGAAGGTCGGCCGCAACGATCCTTGTCCCTGCGGCAGCGGGAAGAAATTCAAGAACTGCTGCGGCCGTACTGCCTAACCCCCGCGGTAACTGACCGTGACTTTTGCAGTTGCGAAACCGAGACCAAGCAGGTTGCGTAGTGCCCGTATGCGCTCGCTTGTCCGCTTCTCACTTTTTGTGCTCGTGCTTTCTGCCGTCGGAGCGGGACTTGATGCGCAAGGCCTGCCCCAATTCCGGCCGGCAGTCCTGGCTTCAGGTGCGGAATCGCTAATCAATCGCCTCGATGAAAAGGGGCTCGCGAGTGCCGGGCAGAAAGACGGTGCGGTGATGTTTGCGGTAGTCGTGGCTCGCACCGGCGAAGCGAAACAATTTCGTACCTACCGCGGCATGCCCGGAACGGCAGCGCTCGAGCAAGAACTGCGGAAGAAGCTGGAAAACGCGAAGTTCGCCCCCGCCATCTACAATCATCAGCCGGTCGATGTAATCTTAGCGGGCACGCTCGTCTACAGCGAGGCGACCCAGCCTCACCTGCATCTGTTGCTGAACCAGGACCCGGCCGAGATCAAAGCCGACAGTGATTTTATCGCGCCGCAGCCTGTTTTTGGCGCTGACTCAGCCTTCACGGGTCTGGATTATCCGACGGATATCGAGGTGGAAGTGAACGCCATCGTTGACCTGATGCTGACGGTCGACGCGCAAGGGAATCCCAAACAGATGACCGTCGTTGCGGAGGACCCGCCGTTGCTTGGGTTTGCGAAAGTGGTCGCGCAGGATTTTGATAACGCGAAATTTATCCCTGCATTCCGCGACGGTGACCCGGTCGAGTGCACGAACACGGTTTACGAGGTCTGCTACCAGCCGCCGGATTGGAAATCGCCCCCGTTCGCCCAGCCGTTGCCGGAGACGATTCCGCAGGTGGAACCAATCGAGCCTTAAACGGACGTGGCCGCTCCGCCGGCGGAGATGCTCGACGCTGCGTTTTTTCGCGGCGATGTTCTGCAGTGCGCGCGTGAGTTGATTGGCACGGAGCTCATCTGGGGCCGTTGTGCCGGGATCGTCGTCGAGAGCGAAGCGTATACGACTGAGAACGACGAGGCATCGCATTGTTTTAGCCGGCCGAGCACTCGCGCCTACGTTGCGCGGAATGCCCCGGGTGCGGCCTACATCTACTTGAACTACGGCGTCCACTGGATGTTGAACGTGCTCGTGAAAGGCGGCGCGCTTGATGGCTTGATTTTGATCCGCGCGCTGGAGCCGACCCGGGGCATTGAAGTCATGCGATCGCGTCGTGGCGTTGAGGATGTCCGGCAACTTTGCTCCGGACCGGGGAAGTTGACCCAGGCGTTCGACATCGACGTGCGACATCATGAGATGGATCTCACCGCGGACCCGCGGCACTGTTTCGTCGCACGACACGATGTTCCCGCAGAAGTTGTCGCGGATGAACGCATCGGCATCACGCGATCGGCGCACCTTCCATGGCGTTTTACGCAACGCGGCAGCCGCTTCGTGAGCCGGCCGGTGAAAGCAAAGTAAGCCCGCCATTGTCCCCGCACGATTGACTCCCGCGCTGCGGCGTTGAGTTTACCCGTCCATGTCTTCCGACAAAAAACGCGTCCTGCTGGGGATGAGCGGTGGCGTTGATTCCAGCGTCGCCGGCTACCTCCTGCGCGAGCAAGGCTACGATGTCATCGGAGTGACGATGAAGGTCTGGCCGCAGGACTGCATCTCGCGCGCGGAAGATAAATGCTGCGGGCCGCAGGCGGTCGCAGATGCGCGGAACGTTGCGCACTCGCTAGGCATTCCGCATTACGTGGTGGATGAAGCGGACCAGTTCGAGCGCGTCGTGATTGATTACTTCTCGAGCGAATACCAGGCCGGGCGAACGCCCAACCCGTGCGTGATGTGCAACGAAAAGCTCAAATTCGGCAGCCTCTGGCAAAAGGCGGAAGCGCTCGGCTGTAACTACATTGCGACCGGACATTACGCGATCATCGAGCACGACGGCGGGCGGGCCGTCCTGCGGAAGGGCGCAGATCCGCGGAAGGACCAATCGTATTTCCTCTTCAGTCTGCGGCAGGCGCAATTGCTGCGTGCGCTAACGCCCCTAGGTGCGATGTCGAAGCCGGACATCCGCGAGATCGCGCGTTCGTTAGGCCTGAAAGTAGCCGACAAGGTCGACAGCCAGGAAATCTGTTTTGTGCCCGGTAACGACTACAAGGCATTCCTCCGTTCGCATCTCGGCGAAACGGAATTTCACGAGGGCGCGATCTACGATCTCGCAGGTAATTTCATCGCGGAACATGGCGGCATCGAGCTATTCACGATCGGTCAGCGTAAAGGCTTGCCCGGCGGTTCGCCGCAGCCGCGCTATGTCATCGACATCGATCCGGAGACGAATCGCGTGATCGTCGGCGGCGCGGAAGATCTCGTCTCCGAGGAGTTCGAAATTGATCGCGTGAACTGGGTCAGCCGCGGCGTGTCGGAACAGCCCGTCGAGGTGACGGTAAAGATCCGCTACGCTCATCCCGGCACGCCCGCGACACTGTTCCCGCTCGATGGCGACCGTGCGCGCCTGCAGTTGCACGAGCCGCAGAAAGCCGTCACGCCAGGACAGGCGGCTGTTTTCTACGACGGTGACGTCGTGCTCGGTGGCGGCTGGATCTGCCGCCAGACCGCGCTCGCGCCCGCCTAGCCGCGCAACGTTATCGTCCCGCCGAATTCGTTTTGCCGGCGGCAGGTGCGGGGTTGTTTTGCGTCACCGTTCGCGGCACGACGGTGATCTCGGGAATCGCCTGGTACAGCTG
>JALYXP010000186.1 GCA_030947045.1 Verrucomicrobiota bacterium
TGGCGCAAGAGATGAAGCGCGAAGGTTTTTCGGTGCCGCTGCTTATTGGCGGAGCGACGACGAGTAGGCCGCACACCGCTGTGAAAATCGCACCGCATTATGATTCGAGCGTTGTCCATGTGCTCGACGCATCGCGCGCCGTGGGCGTGGTGAATAGCCTGCTCAACCCGCAGTTGCGCGGCGATTTCGATGTTCAAACACGGGCGGATTACGTCGGGCTGCGCGAGGCGCATGCCGCGAAATCTCAAGACCGGAAGGTCGTGACGATTGACCAGGCGCGGGCGAATCGAACAACCTTTGATTGGAGCAATTACGAGCCGGCCCGGCCGGACTTTGTCGGCGAAAAGCTCTACACGACTGACGGCACGCGCATCGCCGAAGCCGACACGCAATCAATCTATCTCGAGACTCTCGTGCCGTATATCGACTGGTCGCCGTTCTTTCACACGTGGGAATTGCGCGGACGATACCCCGCGATTTTCGAAGATCCCGTCGTCGGCACACAGGCGCGCGAGTTGTTCGCCGACGCGCAGGAACTACTCGATCGCATTGTGGCCGAGAAACTCCTGACGGCGCGTGGCGTCTATGCGTTCTGGCCGGCCAACTCGGTCGGCGATGACGTTGAACTTTACACGGACGAGTCGCGACAAACGCCCCTCGCGAAGTTGCACTTCCTGCGTCAGCAGATGCTGAAACCGACGGATCAGACGAATCGTTGTCTCTCCGATTTCGTGGCGCCCAAAGAGAGCGGGCGGGCGGACTACCTTGGCGGCTTCGCGGTGACTGCAGGCATTGGTGCCGATGAGCTCGCAAAGGGCTTCTCGGACGCGCATGATGATTACAACGCGATCCTAACGAAAGCACTGGCCGATCGGCTGGCGGAGGCGTTCGCTGAATATCTGCACCAGCAGGCGCGAATCGCGTGGGGCTTCGGTGCAGCGGAAAAGTTGTCGCACGAGGAGCTGATTCGCGAGCGTTACCGTGGAATCCGCCCTGCGGCCGGTTACCCGGCGTCGCCTGATCATACCGAGAAGCGGACGTTGTTCGATCTGCTCCGACCGGAACAAAATGCATCGGTAACGCTGACCGAATCTTTCGCGATGCATCCGGGCGCAAGCGTCAGCGGCCTGTATTTCGCTCATCCCGACGCGCGTTACTTTGCGGTCGGCAAGATCGAGCGCGACCAAGTGCGCGATTACGCGAAGCGCAAAGGCGAGTCGGTCGAATTCATCGAGCGCTGGCTGGCGCCGAATCTCGCCTACTGATGCTGCGGCGTAGATTCGACCTGGTCGCGGAGCGACGGGTCCCGAATTTGCGCGCCGAATAGAAGCATCGCGCCCGCTTCGTCTTCACTGACAGTGGCGATTGCTTCCTTCTCTGGCTTCGGCCAATGCACGCTCCAAGCGAGCCCGCACTTCTCGAGGCCCCAGATGACGTAGCGCGTGAAATCAAACTCCCACCAACGCCGCCCGTGAGCAGCACAACGCGGCTGCGCGTGGTGATTATTATGATAGCCCTCGCCGAACGCGCCGAGGCCGACCCAGAAGTTATTCTTGCTGTGGTCAGTCGTCTCAAAAGAGCGATAACCGACATTGTCCATGTGACAGATCGAGTTTACCGCCCAGGTGAAATTGTAAACGATCAGCATCGGGACGTAGAGGCACCAGAGCAGCCCAACGCCGCCAAGCGTGAAGTAGAGTGTCGCCGCCACAATCAAATGCGGAATGACGTAAAAGTACGGTTTCTCCCAGAGTCGGCAGTACCAGATCTTCCGCACATCAGCAGCGTACCGGAGCGAGCGATCGCGGAACCCGGGCGGCTTCCGGACGAGCCACATCATGTGCGCGTAGGGGAACCCGTGGATCGGACTGTGGATGTCTTCGTCAGTGTCCGACTTAAGGTGGTGATAACGATGATCGCCAACCCAGGTCACTGGATCGCCCGACAACGCGACGGCCGATCCCGTTGCGAAAAAGAACTTTAACCAACCCGGCATCTCGAAGCCGCGATGCGTCAAGTAGCGGTGCAGATAAAGCGTCGTGCTCACACCTGCCCAGAAATACATGAAGACCATGATCGGCAGGTAACTCCAGTCGAAGCGCGTGCAGAGAGCTGCCACACCAAGGACCTGAAGGCCGATGAGAACGAGGAAGAGGAACAGATTGAGCTTGTCGTGTTTAAACATGGGAAGCGGGGAGAATCGAACGCGGAGTCTGCGTGCCGACTACAGGGGAAACTGAGCCGGACAAGGTGGATTCGAACGCGGGGTGCCGCAAGGTCTTATTTCCGTAGAATGTGCGCAAGGTGCCTGAAAACTCGTCGCGCATCACACGCTTTTACGTTTCGGAAACAATATCGGACTCGTCGGGAGATTCCGCATGCGCATCGCCATCCGGCGTGTTAAAGACTCACCCGCGTCCGGGGTGTAGCTTAGCTTGGTAGAGCGCCTGGTTTGGGACCAGGAGGTCGCAGGTTCGAATCCTGTCACCCCGATTTTCGCCGCACCGCATCGCCTGGCGTGCGTTTAAACTGCATGGATCACGTTTCACCGCCGCGCGTCCTCTTGCTCACCTTGGCCGCGCTTTGCCTTTCCGCGATGCTCGCTGTCGGCCAGGACGTCGCACTTCCGCAGTCGTCTCCGGCAGAACCAGCCGAGCCGATATCCCCTACCCCCACGCCACCGGGCGCGCCGACCCCAATCCCGCCGCCGCAGATCATTCCGCCGGATGTGTTACCGATGCCGGACATCGGTGCACTCCCCGGCAATAAGCCCCCAAGCATGCCAACGATCCAGCAGCTCGACGAGGAGTTGAAGCCGAAGCAGATCAGCCAAGCGGCGGAAGATTACCGCATGAAGATCGAATGGAGGAAGCTGCGCAACCAGGCGCAGAACGACCCGGCCATCATAGCTGCGCTTCGCGCTGCGGAGCGTGCTCGGACGGATTTGGAAAAGCGCGCGCTCTTGGGACGTTACTTTAATCTTTTGTACGACAAGATGATCGCGCAGGGCCGGCCTGAGATGAAGGCTTACCTGAACGATCGTCGCCGCGAACAGCTCGGCACCTTGCCTCAACCACGCGTGCGGCCGAGCTCTAAGCTACCGCCACCTCCTAAACCAGATGCGACGGCAAAGCTGCCGCAGACTGCATCGCCGTCCGCACCTGCGCTTCCACTTACCGCGCCCGCTGCATCACCATCTGCGTCTCCCGCGAAGTCGCCATAAGTCGCGCGCGACTGGCGGAGCCGAGACTTGCCGAAGCGGTGCGGTCACATTACGATTCCGCCGCGGATTTTTTCTAAAGGCGCATTCGTCTAGTGGTTAGGACACAGCCCTCTCAAGGCTGGTGCACGGGTTCGATCCCCGTATGCGCTGCCACCGACTTGCACGGCCAGTTTAAATGGAAGTCACTCTTGTGTCCCTCTGCCGCTCTGAGTAGCCTCCGACCGCAGATGCTTTTTGTTCCGCGCATATTCCGCGTCATCGTTCCAGCAGCTGGTGCGCTTCTTCTTGGCACGGCGGCGATTGCGCAAGTCACGACGGCGCCCAGGCAGGGACTGCGCGAGAACGATCCGCGCGTTCACGCGCTCACGAATGCGCGCATCGTGACGGCCCCAGGAAAGGTGATCGACAAAGGGACGGTGCTGATTCGCGACGGCGTGATCGTTGATGCCGGTCCGAGCATACAGGTTCCGGCAGGAGCGCGCGTCTGGGATCTCACCGGCAAAACGATCTACGCCGGCTTCATTGATTCCTATAGCCGCATTGGCTTGCCGGAAACGCTGCAACCGGAACCATTGCGACGCCCGGAACCTGACGCCGATAATCCGGACGCGAAACCGAAAGAGATTCCACGCGAGCAGGTGAAAGGGACGCACAGTTGGAACGCGCGGGTCACGCCGGAGCGCAGCGCGGCCGAGTTCATCCGGATGGACAAGAACGCAGCACAGAAGATGCGGGACCTCGGTTTTGCGAGTGCCCTCGTCGTTCCCGCGCGCGGGATTTTCCGCGGCTCCAGCACGCTGGTTGATTTAGCGGACGCAGACACGAACGCGAGCATCGTCGTCCCGAATGTGGCGCAACATATTGCGTTCGAGATCGACCGGCGCCGCGAAGGCAGCGGCTATCCTGCTTCGTTGATGGGGTGCATCGCGCTGATCCGTCAGACTCTGCTCGATGCCGGCTGGTATCAGGCGGCGCAGGATGCCTACCGGAAAAACCCTGGCGGCACCGAACGGCCTGAATCCAACGCAAGCCTCCAGGCGCTGGTCGACTCTGCGCAAGCCAAGCAGCGAACGGTCTTTGAAGCCGAAGATGAATTGGATCTGCTGCGTGTCCTCCGCATCGCACAGGAGTTTAAGCTCAATCCGATCATCCTGGGGAACGGCTATGAGTACCGCGTTCGCAAGGCTCTGAACAAGACGCCACTGATCCTGCCGCTCGACTTTCCGAAGCCGCCGGAGATCGAGCGGCCGGCGCAAGCGCTCGATGTGCAACTCGACGAGCTCCAGCACTGGGACCGCGCGGCGAGCAATCCAGCGCTCCTTGCCGCCGCCGGGAACCCGATCGCATTTACCACCGCGAAGCTCGAGAAGCCGGACAAGGAATTCTGGTCGCGTATCCGACTCGTGGTTCGTCGCGGGCTCAGCGCGGAGGCAGCGCTTGCTGCGCTCACGACCGCTCCCGCCGAGATGTTCGGTGTCTCTGATCGGCTCGGCACGATTGCACCGGGGCGAATCGCCAACCTAGTCATCTCGAGCGGCGACCTCTTCACCGCGGACGATGCGCGCGTTCTCACGACGTGGGTGGATGGCCGCTGGTATGACACGGAGCGCGCCGATGACCGCGATCCACGTGGCAAGTGGGACGTCGTCGCGGACGGCAAGACGTTGCCGCTCCTCGTGGAAGGTGAACTCGACAAGCTCGACACGAAGCTCGGTGGTGAGAAGGCGAACTTCGCAATTCGGGATGGCGCGGTGATGCTCGTCGGGCCGGCCAAGCTATTCGACAAAGGGGACGGCTCCGTCCGGCTGACCGGCCACGTCGCAAATGACACCATCGCTGGAAGCGGCGATGGGCCTAACGGGTCGCGGATCGCGTGGACGGCCCGGCGCACGGCGCCGTATGCCAGCAAGAAGGAAGAGAAGCCATCGCCGCTCGATAACCCAATGGAGTTCCCCGAGACCTTCCCCGCGGGAGCGTATGGCCGGAGTGCGCCTCCGGATCAACCCGCCGCGGTTCTGATTCAAAACGCCACGATCTGGACCGCAAGTGCGCATGGCACTTTGCAGAATGCGGATCTGCTGGTGACGGCTGGAAAAATCACGGCTGTCGGGCCGGGGTTGAAAGCACCTGCCGGCGCGACGGTGCTCGACGCCAAGGGTCTGCACGTCACCCCAGGGATCATCGACTGCCATTCGCACACCGCGATCAGCCGTGGAGTGAACGAAGGGACGCACGCGGTCACTTGCGAATGCCGGATCGGCGATGTGGTCGACCCGACTGATATTGCCGTTTATCGTGAGCTGGCCGGCGGCGTTACGACGGCAAACCTGCTGCACGGCTCCGCCAACCCGATCGGCGGTCAGAACCAGGTGGTGAAATTCCGCTGGGGCGCGTTGCCGGAGGAAATGAAGTTCGAAGGGGCGATGCCGGGCGTGAAATTCGCGTTAGGCGAAAACGTGAAGCAATCGAACTGGGGTGAACGCTCCACGACTCGCTACCCACAAACGCGGATGGGCGTCGAGGAAATCTACCGCGACCGTTTTCGCGCAGCCCTGGAATACGATGCCGCTGCGAAGCGGAAAGATCCCCTGCCCTTCCGGCGCGACCTGCAGCTTGAAGCGTTATCTGAGATCGTGAACAACAAGCGGCTGATCCATTGCCACTCCTACCGGCAGGATGAAGTGCTCGCGTTCCTGCGGGTAACTAACGAGTTCAAGATCCAGGTGGGCACGCTCCAGCACATCCTCGAAGGCTACAAAGTGGCAGACGAAATTGCGGCGGCGCACATCGGCGGCTCCACCTTTGCGGACTGGTGGGGTTACAAGGTCGAAGCGTTTGATGCGATCCCCTACAACGCTGCCATGATGGCGAGCCGCGGCGTCTTGACCACGATCAATTCCGACAGCCCCGATTTGGCGCGCCGGCTGAATACCGAGGCCGCCAAGTCCATGAAATACGGAGCGATGGTGCCGGACGACGCGATCAAACTCGCGACGATTAATGCCGCCAAGCAGCTGCGAATCGACAACAAGGTCGGCTCGCTCGAGGTCGGCAAAGACGCGGACTTTGTCGTCTGGAGCGGCGATCCTTTGTCGAACTACACGCACGCGAACCAGACCTGGATCGACGGCCGGAAGTATTTCGATCGTGCGGAAGACGCTGAGACGCGCAAAGGCTTCGCGGCTCAACGTGAGGCGCTAGTTCAAAAGGCGTTGGCCGAGCGGATGAAAGAGATCGGCAAACCCAAAGAAGGCGGCGACAAAAAGGACGGCGAGAAAGAGCCGAAACCGGCCACGCAGGAAGACGCGGAGCGAGAGCATGAGCTTGTCGGTGCATACGGCGACGGGAGCGATCGTTACACATGTCACGGCGAATGATTAAGCACTCGTTAGTTACGCTAGCGGGCGCGTTCCTTGCGAACACGATCCTCGCGTCAATGGAGATTCCGGCACCGGCGCAACAGCACGCGATCGTGCTGCGCGGCGCGACGGTTCATCCGGTGAGCGGCCCGGACATCCCAAACGGCACAATCGTCTTCGACCACGGTAAGATCACCGCAGTCGGAGCTGATGCCGCCACCCCTGCGGGGGCTGAAGTGATCGACGCCAGTGGTAAACATATTTACCCCGGACTGATCAGCGCAAACACCGCGCTCGGACTGATCGAAATCGGCGCCGTGCGTTCAACGGTCGATGTCGAAGAATCAGGCAAGATCAATCCAAATGCGCGCGCCGCCACGAGCCTCAACCCCGACAGCGAGCTCATCCCCGTGACCCGTAGCAACGGCATCCTGACGGTCCTTTCCACGCCCGAAGGCGGGTTGGTTTCGGGCCAGTCGGCGGTTATGCGGATGGACGGTTGGACGCCCGACGATTTGACAATTCTCTCGCCCGCCGCGCTGCATCTGCGCTGGCCGGAAATGAAGATCAACCGCGATCCGCATGCCGCGAAGACGCCGGAGGATCAGCAGAAAGAAATTGATAAAGCGACCAAGGCAATCCGCGATGCCTTTGCGATTGCGCGGTCGTATTGGCAGGCGAAGAAGAGCGCGGCGCCCGACTTTAAAATGGATCAGCGGTGGGAAGCGATGCTCCCGGTGTTCGACGGCAAACTACCGGTCTTTGTCCACGCGAACAGCGCCGCCCAGATCGACGCCGCACTCAACTTCGCGCGCGAAAATCAGCTCAAGATCACGCTCGTTGGTGGTCACGATGCCTGGCGCATGACGCCGCAATTGAAAGAGACTGATACCCCGGTCATTCTCAGTTACCCGACAGCGCTGCCGCCGCGACGCGACGATCCGTACGACAGCCAGTTCAGCAACGCCGCACAATTGCAGCAGGCGGGCGTCCGTTTCTGCATCGCCCGCGGCGGCCGGGAATCAGAAGCGGCGCACGAACGCAATATGCCGTTCGAAGCATCGATGTCGGCCTCCTTCGGACTACCAAAAGAGGAAGCACTTAAAGCCGTCACGCTTTATCCTGCGCAGCTGCTCGGCGTTGCTAATCAGCTCGGTTCACTGGAGACAGGCAAAGCCGCCACCTTGATCATCACGAACGGTGATCCGCTTGATTTTCCGACGAACATCGAGACCGCGTTCATCGACGGTCGCCAGATTGACTTGAGTAACCGACAGACGCACCTGCGGGACAAGTACCTCGAGAAGTATCGGCAGAAGTAGCCGACCGCAGGATCGCGGCACGGCTTAAGCTAACAACTACTGGTATGGTAGCGTTCATCCGCCGCTGGCTGTTCGAAGTCTTGGGATTTGGACAACCGGTGATCATCAGCACTCGGCGACATCATCGGGACTAACGAGACATTGCCTTCACGAGGCACGGTCTAGGTCCCGCAGAAGGTCTGCAGCACGCGCTCATCATGGGCCGGTGGCTGCGTGTATTCGACAAAGGCGGGTTGATCTTCGAACGGCTTTGATAACACCTGGACGAGCTCTTCGAAGGGCTCAAAATCATCGCGGTCAACCGCTGCCCTGATGATCGCTTCGACGCGATGGTTACGCGGAATGTAGGCAGGGTTCACCGCGCGCATCGCCACCGTACGTGCGACTGGATCGAGGTTCTCCTCAGCGA
>JALYXP010000207.1 GCA_030947045.1 Verrucomicrobiota bacterium
ACGACGCTCTTCGCGTTCACGAATTCGCGAATTCCTTCCGCGCCCAGCTCGCGACCATAACCGGAACGCTTGATCCCGCCGAACGGAATGCGCGGGTCAGATGCTACCATCGCGTTGATGAAGACCATGCCGGCTTCGATGCCCGAGGCGAAGAACTGTTGTTCGGCGCCGTCTTTCGTCCAGACGCTCGCGCCGAGACCAAAAGCGCTCTCGTTCGCGACGGTTAACGCCTCGTTCGCGTTCGCGACGCGGAAGAATGCCGCGACGGGCCCGAATATCTCCTCTCGCGCGGCCGGCGCACTCAGCGGCACATCGGCGAGAACCGTCGGCTCATAGAAGCATCCCGCCCGCTCGACGCGTTTGCCGCCTGCGAGAAGTTTCGCGCCGGCCTCGATGGAAGCTTTCACCTGCGCATCGACACCCGCGAGGATCTGCTCATTCGCGAGCGGGCCGACTTCTGTCGCGGGATCGAGCGGATCGCCCACGCGCAGCGCCTTCATCTTTGCCGCGAAATCGGAGATGAAGCGTTCGTAAATCGCGTCCGCGATGATGAACCGCTTCGCCGCGATGCACGATTGGCCGCTGTTGATCATGCGCGCTTTCACGGCCGTCTCGAGCGCAGCCTGCAGGTCGGCTGATGGCATGACGATGAACGGATCGCTGCCTCCGAGCTCCAGCACCGCCTTCTTGATCTGACGCGCTGCGGCACTCGCGACTTCGGCGCCCGCGCGCTCGCTGCCGGTGAGCGTGACAGCCTTGACTCGCGGATCGTCGATGATCTGTCGGGTCTGCTCCGTCTCGATAAGCAGCGCTTGGAAGCAACCTTCTTCGAACCCGGCGCGGCGGAAAATGTCTTCAATCGCGAGCGCACATTGCGGGACGTTGGCGGCGTGTTTGAGCAGGGCAACGTTGCCGGCCATTAATGCAGGCGCGGCGAAACGGAAGACCTGCCAGAAGGGGAAGTTCCATGGCATCACCGCGAGGATGGCGCCAAGCGGTTCGTAGCGAATGTAGCTGCGCGTTGCATCGGTTCGCAGATTCTGTTCAGCGAGGAATGTCCCGGCGTGATCCGCGTAGAAGTGACAAGCGTTCGCGCATTTCAGCACCTCGTCGACCGCAGCGGACAAGAGCTTGCCCATCTCACTGGTGATGGTGCGGGCGAGTGCATCCCGTTCCACCTCCAGCAGCGCGCCGGCCGCGTGCATGAGCTTCGCGCGGTCGGCGAAAGTTGTGCGGCGATGTCGCTGAAATGCGCTCTCCGCGAGCGCGAGTTTCGTCTCGATCTCGGCAGCGGTAAGCGCCTGAAATTCGCGCAGCGTTTCGCCAGTGGCAGGATTGTGCGACGCGATCGGCATAGGCACACGCTACAGCCGCAGACCTTTCGGAATCAAAACGCGGTCGAGCAGGTCGAACGACCATTGCACCAGCAGCGCGAGGATCGCTGCCGGAATTGCGCCCTCCAAGATCGTCGCGTGATCGTTCAAGTTTAGTCCGCTGATAATGGGCTCACCGAGTCCGCCTGCGCCGATCAGCGCCGCAAGCGTGGCCGTGCCGATGTTGATTACCGCGCTTGTCTTGATGCCGGCCAGGATCGAGCGCGACGCCATTGGCAAGTAAATCTGCCGAAGCTGTGCCGATGCGCTCAAGCCAAGCGCGACCGCTGATTCACGGATCGGCTGGGCGATATCTTGCAGGCCCGTCACGGTATTCCGCACAATCGGCAGCAGGCCGTAGAGGAAAAGGGCCGCAATCGCGGTGCGCGCCGAGATTCCGAAAAACGGCACTGGCACAAGCAGCGCGAGCAAGGCGAGGGAAGGGATCGTCTGGACGGCGCTGGTGATCGACAGGATCGCGTGTCCGACCGCGCCGCCACGGCTCGCGGTGATCCCGAGCGGCACGCCAACAAGGATCGAGAGCAGCAGTGAAATCCCCGCCAGCTGGAGGTGACGCCCCGTCCACCGGATGAGCTTACTTATGAGCGTTTCGCGCGGTGCTGCTGCTCCACCGTTATTGCCAAAGTAGAGATCGGCTGCGCGCGAATAATCTTTCGTCCGTTCCGCCTCGGCGTTCAGTCGGATCATGCGCGCTTCGTCGAGCGTGCCTTCGAGCTGGTGAAGCGCGACGGTTGCGCTCGCCGGAAGACTCTCCCGGTAAAGGAAGACCGCCTTGTATTGCGGGAAAAATGCGAGGTCGTCGGCTAACGAGACGAGATCGTTCTCGGCGATCTTCGCATCGGTCGAATAGGCATCCTTCACGTCGATCGAGCCGTTCTGCAGCGCCTCGTAGCCGAGGCCGTGATCGATTCCGTTGACGGACCGCGTCGGCAATCCGTAGCGCTCCGCGAGACGCTGCCAACCGTCCTTCCGATCGAGAAACTCATGCGTGAAGCCAAACTTCAGCTCCGGGTGGTCGCGCAGATCACTGATGTTGCGAATCGCCAGCCGCGCGGCAGTCGCACGCTGCATGACGAGCGCGTAGGTGTTGTTGAAGCCGAGCTCGCCTGACATCGCGACTCCGCTCTTGGCCAG
>JALYXP010000357.1 GCA_030947045.1 Verrucomicrobiota bacterium
TCAAGGTGGTCATAACGAACTACCCTCCCGACCAGGTCGAACAGCTGAGCGCCATCAACAATCCGGAAGACCCGAGCGCCGGATCACGCACTATTCCATTCAGCCGCGAGATCTTCATCGAGAGCGCGGACTTCATGGAAGTGCCGCCGCCGAAATATTTCCGCCTGCGTCCGGGTGGCGAAGTGCGGCTGAAGTATGGCTACATCATCAAGTGCGACGAGGTGGTGAAAGACAACGAGGGCCACATCGCGGAGCTGCGTTGCACCGCAGATCTCGACAGCAAAACCGGCGGCGCAACGTCGAATCGCAAAGTGAAAGGCACGATCCACTGGGTCAGCGCCGCGCATGCGGTCGATGCGGAGGTTCGACTCTACGATCGGCTATTCTCGGTGCCGGAACCGGATGCTGACGGAGACTTCAAAGCGCACCTGAATCCAAAGTCGCTCGAAATTGTGCACGCAAAATGCGAGCCATCGTTAGCCGATGCGCGAGCCGAGGTACGATACCAATTCGAGCGCCTCGCCTACTTCGCGCTCGACCCTGATTCGCGCCTTGGGAAGCTGGTCTTCAACCGCACGATTACGCTCAAAGACACATGGGCGAAGGAAGCGAAGAAGAGCTAATCGGGCATGCGCGGCGGCTCCTCGCCACGTGCCGCGAAGTAGTTTCGCAGGAACAGCAAGTCCGGCGCGTCCTTCTCCCGATGGGTTCGTGCCTTCATTCGCCAAAGCAGTCGCGGTGAAGCAAACGGAATGGCAACGCCCTCCACTTCCCGTACGATAGCGTCTTGCGCGGCTTCTTCATACTCAATGCCTCCGGCCGATCGCATTAGGTCGACGAGAACCTCGTCGGCCACACGCACGACAATGAACTTCGCAACGTCTCCGGGATCGAGTTCGCGGACCGCTTTATCGGGCAGGATCTCGAGAGCAGCATAGACGCGTTGCTCGTTGTCGAGATCTGTTGCGATCACCAGATCGATGTCCATGGTCCGGCGCGGATAACCGCTCGCGCGGATGGCGAAACCGCCCACGACGACATACTTCGCCTCGCGCCTGTTTAGCTCTGCGCAGAGCTCGAGGAGATCCTCAAGCGACGGCTCGCGGGAAGTCAGCTCTACTCCGCCGTCGTCGGGTTCGTGATCGCGCTCCAAATCCATCGGTCAGCCTCTTCGTGTGAACTAAAACGGTAGGCGCCTCTCGCAACCGTCGGAGTAGGGAAGGCGTCAGCCCATGCACGCGCATCGGCCTTGCGATTGCCGTCGAGGGACAACGGATCAGCCGGCACTCGGCGGCCGACGGTTTTCTGAATCGGGTCCTGCAAGTTCGTGATCCGATGCATAACGCAACGATGCACGAGCTATGCTGGACCAGCAATGAACATCGCTGTGAGCGCGCGGTCGATGCGCGCGAGCACCTTCTCTTTGCCGAGCACTTCGAGCAGGTGATAGAGGCTAGGGCCCGATGGGCTGCCGGTGACGGCGAGCCGCGTTGGGTGAACCAGCGGACCGGCTTTCAGCCCGAGCTGAGCGGCGGTGGCTTTCAGCGTGGTCTCGAGCGTCGCGGCGTCGAATGTGTCCAGGGCGCCAAAGGCTTCACGCAGCGCGCGCAGACGAGGTTTGTTCTCGGGCGTGAACTGCTTTGCTGCTGCCTCCGGGTCAAACGGGAAGTCTTCGCGGAAGTAGAAGCCGGCATACGTCGATAATTCGGAGAAAATCCGGACCTTGCCGACGCAGGTGTCGAGCGCGGCGCGCACATACGATGGGGGGAACGCGGAAGTGTCGATGCCGCCGCGGGTCAGCGCTGCTTTGCCCATCTCGTAGAGGCGTTCGCCGGTGATCTCGCGCGCGTATTCGCCATTCAGCCATGTACACTTCTCGAGATCGAATGACGCTGCTTTGCGGTTGATGTTCTCGAGCTCGAAACGCGCGATCATTTCTTCCAACGACATCCGCTCGCGATTGTCTTTCGGCGACCAACCGAGCAGCAGGATGTAATTGCGGACCGCTTCCGGCAGAAAGCCTTCGTCGATGTAGGTGTTCAGGCTCGCGCCAACGTCCCGCTTGCTCATCTTTGAACCGTCCTTGTTCAGGATAAGCGGGATGTGTGCGAATCTTGGCGGAGGGGCGCCGAACGCTTGATAAAGTTCGATGTGCTTCGGTGTGTTTGAGAGATGATCCTCGCCGCGGATGACGTGGCTGATCTTCGTCTCGATGTCATCGACGACGTTTACGAAATGGAAAATCCAGGAGCCGTCCGGCCGACGGATCGTCATATCGGGATGCGTTTCCGGATTCGTCAGGTCGAAATCGATCCGGCCGCAGACGATGTCGTCGACCACGACATGCTCGCGCGGCGAACGAAACCGGATCGCGCCGCCATCATCATAGACGTGGCCGCTATCCTGCAGCTGGCGCAGATACCGTGCGTAAATGTCGTTGCGCTGGCTCTGGAAATAAGGCCCGAAATCGCCGCCGACCTGCGGACCT
>JALYXP010000235.1 GCA_030947045.1 Verrucomicrobiota bacterium
AGCTTTCCAATACCGAATACACCAGCAGTAACGTCACTTTCATGCCGATTCTCAAGTCGGGGCAGAGCTCTAGCCAGCAGGCATGGACACGCAGCGGCACGACAGTGTATTCGACTGCCTACCTCAGGAACAAACGGAGAGGTAATTAGTAATGCAATTGAGCTTAAACAAAGATCGCTACAACGGCCGCCGCCACGAAGAAGGCACTGCACTTATTGTCGCATTGGCAATTATCACCGTTTTATCGCTTGTTGCCGCGAATGTGCTGATGAATAGCACGACAAGGTATAACGTTTCATCGAAACAAGTTAAAGGATGGAAGGAGGCGCTTGTTGCTGCCGAAGGCGGCGCGGATCTCGCGTTCAACGAAATCCGGAAGACTGTGTCTTCGCCATCGACCGCGTTTCCTTCTACCTACTGGGACACAGCTCTACCGTTGCCGACCGCCCCGCAGCCGAATGACTTTTCCTTCGGTTACACGACAACCCATCCCAAGGTGAGCTTTGGCGCTAATAACAATCTCAGCGCGACCGTCACAGTCGATAAGTTCAGTTCGATCGCTGGCTCGAATCCGCCGATTTATTACTACAGAATCCGCTCGATTGGCACGGCCGCAATCGGGGGTTTAAGGCGAGTCGGGATGGACGATCGCGTTGATGGGACCACGAGGGGTGACAGCCTCCTCCGCAAAATCGATTTCAGTTTTGATCACTTTCTTTCGACATTCGGATATGGCGACGCGACTGCCACCGCGGCAGCTACAACCGCGAATGGTAAATCGAACGCAACCGTGACAGGCGCACAGGTTACCCGTCGGATTGAACTAATTGCAATTCCAGTGATGCCGATTCAGGGCGCGGTGCAAACGAGCGGCGCCTACAGTTTTCCCGTCATTGACAGCTTTGACTCTCAATACGGCGCCTATCCGGGGACACCGACTCCGAGCGCTGCTCCTTATAATACCGCTTCGGGTCAGGGCGACGTCCTCGATGGCAGTTCTTCGTTCAGCGGAACGGTGTACGGGAATGTTACGACGAACGGTGGAACTGCGACGACGAACAACGTGACCGGAGTAGTCGACAACAATGTTCCCCTTTCGCCCGTGCAGAATATGGCATACACACCAGGCAGCTACGAGTCGCAGACGTCCGGCAGTACAATTACTCCACCTGCCAGAGTCGTCTCTAGTGTCACGCCAATCGAAAACCAGCAACAGACGGTCTTTTGGTATCATTACAGCTCAATCAGCGGCCTCACAATCAATCCGGCACCTGCCCTCTATGCCAGTGCAATGCCAAGTGGCGGAATCGTTGAAACGGTCGTCAATATAGTTTGCGATGGAGACGTAAAGGGCATCACCGTTAACAAAGGGGCGCTCGCCAGAATCTATTTTAGCGGCAATGTCTCGGGTAAAGCGAATAGTTACGATAATTTCAACGTAGACGGTCCAGGCGGGAATGGCGTGTATCAAGAGACCAGCCGGGCGGTGACAGACGCAGCGATTTCAGCCGGCTCTAATATCCTTACTTCGGCTTCTGCGAATTTCACGAGTGCCGATGTTGGCAATCCAATGACTGCCGGCGGCTTGCCGTCCGGAACGAAAATTGCGACGGTCACTAGCGCTAGCAGTGTCACGTTATCTGCCGCAGCAACGGCGACAAGCACAAGCACGAATTTGAAGATTGGCTCTTATACGGCGTCAACCAACGTCAGTAGAGCCGATCATCTTTGGTTTTATGGTGAGGGAACTAATCAAACGATCACTCTTCAATCTGGTGCTCCCTCGACTCTTTACGCGGGCTGGTATGCTCCAAACGCGGACTGGTCGACGAGCGGCAATCCGGATTTTGTTGGCGCTGCTGTCGTGAAGAGCTTCACCGGAAATGGCAACAACACCTTCCATTACGACCTCGAGCTAGCGAGCAGCACCAATCCGCTGGATTACAAAACCGCGAGCTACATCGAAGACTCACGGTAATCACGAGGCGAGTTCCTCCTGCACCACGTGAGCGACGCCGGCCGGCACTTCCTTCCAACCTGGCTGCGCATCTCGGCGCCCTCGGTCGGAATTGTGCTCGCGCAGCCCGTCGCCACGGCGGGCCGTTCACGCTGCTGGCTTATATTGCGACGAAGCGCACGGCCTCGGGGCCTTGTTTGCGCTGGCGCCCAGAGCCGTTCCGACTGGCTCACGATGGAGCGTGGAACAAGAGCTTGCGAAGCAATCGCCACACGATTTCTTTCTCGATCTTCGCGATGGGCGGAAGGATTGGGCAACTGCGGGCACTTCCCGACTTGAAAACAACGGGCGCATGCCGACCGCGCTGTCCGCAGATTTCGACGGAGCGATTCTCCTGCACCACGTGAGCAGCGCCGAGCTGGAATTCCTTCCAAGCTGGCTGCGCATCCCATCGCCGCGGGGGTTTCGCGTTCACGCTGCTGGCTTATACGGTGCGCGGCTGGCGAGCATGGTGGCGCACCTAATTTTCGCACCATCGCCCTGGCTCGCCTTCTTCGAGCCTCGGAGGCGGCTGCAATACGCTCATGATGTGGTCTAAACTCACCTACGGGCTCCTACGGACGTATCTCGACGCGGATGTTCCGTGTGAACGCCTTACAATGAGGTGACCTGTTGATGATTGGCGACAAAAGTTGGCAACAGTTCGCTCAACTGAAACAGCGCCGGCGTGACGTTTGTCTGAGCTACCTATGAGGTTCCGCCGTCGCAGAGGAGATAGTATATCCAGACCACAAGATAACTG
>JALYXP010000267.1 GCA_030947045.1 Verrucomicrobiota bacterium
GCTTCGTGAGGAGCGACAAAGAGATACCGAACGTCGTAGTGCCAGTGTGCCGGCTCTTCGCCACGTGCCGGGATTTTGTGAATATCGAGATCGAATGGCTGCGAGTTCCACACCGCGAGCGAAGCGATACCGGACTCTTCGAGAGCTTCACGACGTGCGACCGCGAGCACGTCAGTTTCGCCGTCGCAGTGCCCGCCAAACTGCAGCCAGCGATCGAGCTTGCGGTGATGATGGAGAAGGGTGTTTCCCAAGTCAGCGCTCAGCACGAGTGCGCTACCCGTGAAATGGGCTGGAAAGCTCGAACGCAGGAAGCAGTCGGGCGTTTGAGCCAGCAGCTCGAGCATCTGATCGCGGATCAGTTCCTCGTCGGTGTCTGTGAGGGCTAGCGCGTTCAGTTCAACTTGCAGGCTGAAGTCATTAATATCGTGCTGATCTGCCATGACCCGGCAACCTATCACCGTCTCAGCAACACGGTAGAGATGTTAGTCAACGCCTGAGATTCTGGGGTGGCATCGCCGGTTACTCTTCTGTAGCGGCGGTGTGTCACCGCCGATCTGCGTGTTGTTCTAACCCGAGCCTTCGGCGCTTACAAAGCGCCGCTACAGAAGAGCAACACTCATAAGCAAGGCTTAAAGACCCGGCGGTTGCCCTCGCAAAAATGCAAAGGCGTAGCGGCCGCTGTCGCAGCCGTCATGCCTCATGATGCTGCGCTCTTGCGAACGTCCTTAAAACGACAACCGCATGCCAAGCTGCACTCTCCAGCGAGACTCGAGGTCGTCGATCGACTGCACCGTCGGCTCGGTTCCAACCGCAGGGTTGAAGGTGTATTTTTGCGTCGTGCTGTTGAAGACAACCGGCTGCGGCGTGCCGAAGCCGCTGTAGCGCTTTAGCTGGCCTTTGCTGCTGTCGATCAGGTTCGTCAGGTTCAGGACGTCGACGGTAAACTCCGCGTCGATGAACTTAACTGGGATCTTTTGGGAGAAATGCAGATCGAGGTGGTTGATCCAAGGATCGCGCCCACCGTTTCGCGGGGCGATGCGGCCGCGGAAGTCCTTCAGGAAATCGTTGTGCTCGATGTAATTGTTGAAGGCCGCGAAGTTCGCTGCCGCGGTCTCGCCCGTCCGGCCGGCGAACTTAGCCCCGATCGGATCGGTCACTCCGGTCGGCACATAAATAAGGTCATTACCGAACTGACCATCGCCGTTGAGGTCCCCATTGTAGAGCACGCTATAAGGCTTGCCGGCTTCGCCTTGGTAAACCAGACCGATGGTGCTGTCCCATCCTTTGCGGAAAGCATGGGTATAGGAGAGGACTCCTAGAATACGGTGGCGTAGTTCAAAATCCGAAGTGCTAAGTGTGTCCTTGTTCGGGTTGCCGGCCACCGGGTTGAACCCGAAATTCGACGCCGCCTGGCTTGACGTTGTGCTATTCACATCAAAGGCGCGGCCATAGGTGTAAGCCAGCTTTCCTGTCCACCCGTCGCCGGGGTTCGGCCGCTCGAGCTGAGCAGTGATGTTATAGGTGTGGCCCTGGCTCGTGTTGGTCAAAAGGATAACGCGGTCAAAATTCTTGTTCGCATTGAACCCGCCGTAGATCGGGCGGCCATCTTCCGGCCGGAAGCCAGTCAACGGCCCAAGGTTCAGGTTGTGCTCGGTCACACCGACTAAGGTCTTCGCGTAAAGGCCTTCAACCGTTGCGATGAGATTGAAGGGCAGCTTCTGATCGATCGCAAAGCTCGACCGTGCGATTTGCGGCGACTCGAAATTCGTGTCGGTGAGATCGATCTCAGGCGCCAAGACTCGGCCCGCCGGTGGCTGATTCAGAGGATCAGGGCTGAAGAAACCGGGACGCGCAGCCGTAAAGGTTGTCGTCGTGCGCTGGAAGTCGACACCGGTGCCGCCGTATTGGTTGGTGTATAACACTCCGAGGGTGCGACCACCAAAGATGCCAACGCCGCCGCGCATCTGGGTGGTCTTGTCTCCGAATACGTCCCAGTTAAACCCAAGACGGGGCGAGACGACGACGTCATTAGGAATCTCGCTCGTGCTGCGACCAGGGAAGGCGGCGGCAAAGTTGGGGTTAAAGAACGGATCGTCGGGGAAGATGTGTGTGTCCACGCGGATCCCCGCACTGAGCGTGATGTTCGGCGTCACCTTCCATTTGTCCTGGAGGTAGCCGCTGAAGTCGAACTGCCGGACTTCTGTGACAGGTGTAGTGCCCGGAATCGTGGGAACCGTCAGCGAATAATTGCTAGGCTGTCCGAGGAGATAGTTCTGGGTTGCAGTTTTACCAAATGCGGCCCGGAAATCGTAGGCACCGTAAAAGTCGCGCAGGAACTTATTCTTGAACTCGATTAGCTCATTGTTCGTGCCGAGCGTGATCTGATGATTACCAATAAAGTAGTCGGCATTCGCGGTCGCTTCGATGATTTCCTGTTTCAGCGAATTTTGCTGGCTGAACTGCTCCGAACCGAAGCGGACATCGCCGAAAGTCTCGTGGACGTTAACCGACGGGAAGAAGCCATGCGACACACGCTCGGCCTGGAAGAAATTGTAACCGACACGTGCTTCCGTAGAGAAGCTTGGCGACCAGGTATCGAACAATTCAGCTACGATCGAGTCGGTCTTGATCGGCTTGTCGTATTGGCGGCTGTCCAGATCATAGGTAGTACCACGGCTTAGGCCGAACTGGTTGAAGCCGTCGACGTGATTATAACGCGCGGACAAGCGATGCCCCTGGAGGAAGTTCCAGTCCAGCTTTACGAAATACTTATCGTCCTCGACAGTCTGCGAGGCGTCGCCGATTCCGCCCGGATTGAACCCATATTTGTTCTCTGTGATGTCGATGATATTTTGGACGCTTGCGAGATTAAACCTCGAAGTGTCGCCATTGATCGGGAAGAGAGCCCGCTTCGCCTCATAGCTGGCGAAAAAGAAAAGCTTATCCTGGATGATCGGCCCGCCGAGACGAACGCCATAGGTATACTCGTGAAAGGCGCCGACCGGCTGGTTGCGTGAACCGTCGCCGACCAGCCGCTCGTCTCGACCGTACCCGTAGATCGAGCCGTGAAACTGGTTATCACCGCTGCGCGTAATCGCGTTGATCGAGGCGCCTTGGAAGTTGCTCTCGCGCACATCATACGGCGCAATGTTCACGCGGAATTGGTCGATCGTATCGAGGCTGATCGGCTCCGCGCTTTCCGTCGGCGACCCCGTTCCGCCACCCGCGGTGGCCAAACCGAAGGCATCGCTCGTCGTCGCGCCGTCGATCTGGATGTTGTTCGAACGGTTATTCTGGCCTGCCACCGAAGCGCCAGCCCGTCCGAGCGTGCTGATCTGCGGAGTCAGACGGATGTAATCATTCAAGCTGCGGTTGATCGTTGGGAGATTGTTGATGTTCTCACGGGTCACGTAGGTGCTCGTGCCGTTACGATCGGAGCTGTAGAGATCATCGACCGCGGTGCCCTGGACGACGACCCGCTCAGTCGTCGCGCCGCCGCCAGTGTCCGCCGCGACCGCGGTCCCGCTGTCAGCAGCAGCGGCCCCGCCCCCCGCGCCAAGTTGCAGGTCGACCTCGGCGGTCTCCGAAAGCGTCGTGAACACACCTGATTTGCTCTTCGTTGTTCCGTTAGCCGACGCGGTCACGCGGTAGGGACCGCCGGTGCGCACGTTCGAGATGTCGAAGCGCCCGCCCGCTCGCGTCACCGACGTATAGCGCGTGCCACTGGAGGTATCGACGGCGGTAATTTCAGCACCGGTGACTGGCGCACCGGAAGCATCGGTGACAGTGCCGCCGAGCGACGAGCTGGTCACGCCTTGACCTCGGAGCTGGGTGGAGAAGACGACCAGGTTGAGGAGGGAAAAGAGACACAGGAGGACGATGGGCGATTTCGATTTCATGGAAGGTGACGCGGTTATAAGGATTCCGCCTACTGACTGACGAGAATTCTTTTCGAAAAGTTTGAACATTTTTTCCTGAGGAGGGTCACGAAATTTTCTGGACAATTTTGCGAGTGGCCTCCACTCGGCCTCGTCCTTCTGCTACGGCGCGGTTTCACTGCGAAGCGGCGCGCTCTGGCACGGCGATCCGTCGGCGCTTATAAAGCGCCGCGACAGAAGAAGAACCGCACAGGAGCGTTCCGCCTTTCACGTTCATCACTCCATCGTAAACTCACTGGATGAAGCGCTTCCTTCCGATCATCGTCTTCGTCTCCTGTGCCGGCGCGGCGCTCTCCGCGGAACAGAAGCAGACGACCATGTACGTGAAGCAGAAAGACGGCACCTACAAGTGCAGTGCGAGCGGCAGGATTGAAAAGGAACCTTGCTGCGACACACCGACGAACGAGCCGTCGCCAACGCCTAAGCCAAAGAGGTAGCGGCGGTCCTCTTCTGTAGCGGCGGTGTGTCCCCGCCGATCTGGACTTGTGATGAAAGAAGGTTCGGCGCTTTGAAAGTCCGACGACACGAATAGAAGAGTGCCAATGAACCGCGTCCCTTCGCGCGGAAAGGCGTCTCGCTCGCTTGCATCCACACAATGATGCCTCGCGCCAAGGGAAGGCCAACTAATCCAAAGCCCGCGTTCTTAG
>JALYXP010000302.1 GCA_030947045.1 Verrucomicrobiota bacterium
CCGATGACGATCGAAAGCGCTGCTAACAATGCGAGCAGCGGCGACCAGCCTGCCGCCATCGCGTGCCACGCTGCACTGCCTTGTGCTGGACCAAAGGCGATCAGCACGATCTTCCCCAGCACGACGAACGACGCGACTTTCGAGCCCGACGCGATAAACGCGGCCGACGGGACTGGGCTGCCTTGATACGCATCTGCCGCCCAGAGATGGAATGGTGCAGCCGCCACCTTAAACGCCAACCCGACGAGCGTCATCACGATGCCGGCGGCGAGTAACGGTTGCACCGGTTGACTCGTTAGCTTCTCTCCGATCGCGGCCAGCGCAGTGCTGCCGGCGGAACCATAGACGAAGCTCAGCCCGAAAAGCGTGAACGCACTGGCAGTGCTGCCGAAGAGGAAATATTTCAGCCCTGCCTCGGCGGAACGCGAGTCGCTCTTATCGAACGCCGTCATCAGGTAAAGCGCGAGCCCGGTGAGCTCCAGGCCGACGAAAATCATGAGTAGCTCCTCGCTGCTCACGAGAAGCATCAATCCCACCGTCGCGAAGAGAAGCAGCGCGAGATACTCTGCGTAATGACGCCGCGACGCCCCGTCGCCCTGCGCGAGCAGAACCGTGAAGAGCGCGAGCGTGAGACAGATCACGTGGAACAGCGAAGTCAGCGCGCTGACGACGAGCATTCCGCCGAACAAGTTCGCGGACGGTAGCGCAATTGTCGTTACCGCCGCCGCGATCAACCCGAGCGCAGCTATCGCCGAGCAGAGCGCGACGGCGGCAGGACGGGCGAGACCGATCGCGAGCACGAGCAACGCTGTCACGACCACGATCGCTTCCGGCGCGACGAGCTTGAGCAACTCGAGATAGCTCATCGTTGTAGAAAGCTCATCGCTTCGACTGCCGGCATGATGCGATCGAAGAGAAACTTCGGATAAACGCCGACCGCGAGCGTGCTGAAGATGAGCACGCCCGCGCCCAGTTTTTCAGGGAGCGTGATTGGCGCAAGAACTAGGCTTGCCTCAGTCGTGGTAGTTGCTTCACCGAAAAACGCGGTCTTCAGCGCGCGCAAGGTGAACGCGGCGACGAGGACCATTCCCACACCGGTAATCCAAACGGCGAGCGGGTAGTCCTTCGAGGCGCCGATCAGAATCGTGATCTCAGCCGCGAAACCGCTGAATCCCGGAATGCCCATCGATGCTGCCGAGGCCACCACAAACGCAAAGGCCGCAAACGGCAACGCGCGCGCCAGTCCAAAGGCGGAGAGTTCGTTCAGTTCGCGGGTGTGCGTGCGTCGGTAAACCATCCCCGCGATGGCGAAGAGCAGCGCGCCGATCACGCCGTGCGAAAACATCTGTAGCACTGCGCCGCTGGCTCCTAGCGTGGTCCCGGCGGCCAGGCCGAGCAGCACGAAACCCATGTGACTCACGCTTGAGTAGCCGATCACGAACTTCAGATCGCGCTGCCGCAGCGCTACCGCCGCGGCGTAAACTGTGCCGATGACCGCAACGACGACGATCCAATTCCGCCAGATTGCAAAACCGGCGGGGAGAAGATTCATCGCAATCCGGAGCGCACCGTAGGCGCCGAGTTTCATCACGATGCCAGCGAGCAGCATCGAGCCGGCAGTGGGCGCAGCGACGTGGCCGGTCGGCGCCCAGGTGTGCAATGGCCAGATACCGGCGAGAATTGCAAAGCCGAGGAACAGCACGGGGAAGACCCATGACTGAACCGCTGCAGCGATGGGGAATTGCGCGAGCTGTTGCAGGTCTAGCGATGACGCGACGCTCTCCTTCCCGGCCGTGGCGTAAATCGCGATGATGCCGATCATCACAAGTGCCCCACCGAAGAAAGAATAGAGCGTGAGCTTCATCGCGCCGTATTGCTTGTTCGTAGAACCCCAGATCGCGATCAGGAAAAACTTCGGGATAATTACCACTTCGTAGAAGACAAAGAAGAGGAAGAGATCAGCGCTGAGAAACACGCCGTAGGAGCCGCCGACCACCAACAGCAGCCAGAAAAAGAACTCGTTAGACCGATGCTCTACGTCCCACGAGAAGAGCACGGCGCAGAGTGCCGTTAGCCCGGTGACGAGGCAGAGGGTGAGGCTGATGCCATCCGCCGCGAGGTGGTATTCCATCCCCAGGACCGGAACCCACGGGACGCGTACGACCGTGGTGAGAACGCCGGCTTCATCGAGGGTGCAGAACGCCCACAGACTGAT
>JALYXP010000307.1 GCA_030947045.1 Verrucomicrobiota bacterium
CGCGCGTAGAGCTGCGTGATGCGATCACGCGCGGTGCGCAGCTCTGACTCGACCGCGGCGTAGTCGCTGCCGTGGGTCGTGTAGAAATCAGGCGCGGCGAAGATCGCCTCCAGCCGTGCGGCGTTATTCTCCGCGTTGAGGATGGTGGCCTCGATCGTCTCGAGCTCGCGCTCTTCTTTGTATTTTAATTTGCGCGGCTTCGAGCCGGGCTTCGCTGAAGCACCCCGGTTCGGCTGCGTCCCATCCGGCGCGCTGGGATACGCAGCTCCTTCCGCCCGCTTCTCGAGATAGTAGTCATAATTGCCCACCGCATAGCGCACCTCGCTGTCCCCTTCGAATGCAAGGATGGAAGTGCAGACGCGGTTCAGAAAATAGCGATCATGGCTCACCACGACGACGCACCCGGCGAACGCAACGAGTGCCTCTTCCAGAAGCCGCAAAGTGCCGAGATCAAGATCGTTCGTCGGCTCATCCAGCATCAGCACATTGCCGCCGCGCTTCAGGATTTTCGCCAGCAACACGCGACTCCGTTCCCCGCCGCTGAGCTGCGAGATCTTGGTGTTGATCCTGTCTTCGGTGAACAAAAACCGCCGCAGATATCCGCGCAAAGTGATGCTCTCGTCGCCGAGTTTCACGGCTTCGCTTCCGTCGCTGACTTCCTGCCAAACGGTCTTCTCGTCGTCCAGCTGCATCCGGTTTTGGTCGACGTAGTTGATCTCAGTGCGCGAACCGATCAGCACCTCACCTTCGGAAGGCGCGAGCTGGCCGAGGATCACCTTTAGCAGCGATGACTTGCCGAGGCCGTTCCGACCGACAATCCCGAGCCGTTCACCTGCCGCGAGCTGCAGATTTAAATTCTGGAACAACCGCCGTCCACCGATCTCCACGCCCACATCGCGAATCTCCACGACGCGGTTGGCGAGCTTCGGTGCCGGTGGAATGATGAGATCGACATCCAGTTCCGCCTCGGGCGCTTCTTGTGCCGCCATCTCAAAATAACGGTCGATGCGGTCGACTGATTTCGTGCGCCGCGCGCGCGGCCCGCGTCGCACCCACTCCAGCTCTCGTTTCAGAAATTTCTGCCGCTTCTTTTCCTGCATCTCCTCCACGCTTTGGCGCTCCGCCCGCGCGAGCAGGTAATCGGTATAGGTGCCCTCATAGCTGTGGAATTGTCCGCGCGACAGTTCGATGATCCGGGTCGCCACCCGGTCGAGAAAATAGCGATCGTGCGTGACGAACAGGCAGGAGCCCTGATACCGCGCGAGGAATTGTTCGAGCCACTCGATCGAGCCCGTGTCGAGATGGTTGGTCGGTTCGTCGAGAATGAGAAAGTCAGGTCGTGCGAGCAAAGCCCGGCAGAGCGCGACGCGGCGTTTTTCGCCGCCCGAAAGCGAGCCGACGATTCGCTGTGGATCAGGCGCGTGCAGATTCGTGATCAGCGACTTCACGCGTGACTCGAGGTTCCAGCCGTCCGCGTGATTAATCTCGTCGAGCAGCTTCGAGCTCGCCGCGCTGTCTGCCGCCGCCTCCTCGTATTGCGCGATGAAATCCAGCACGCGCTGAGCACCGCTTAGGATGTTGTCGTGCACGGTGGCGGTGTCATCAAGATCGAACACCTGCGGCATATAACCGGTGATCAAATCGCGCCGCCGCGTGAAGTCGCCCGAGTCAGGCGTTGTGCGCCCGGCTGCGATGTCGAGGAAGGTCGACTTTCCGGAGCCGTTACGTCCGACGAGTCCGACGCGTTCTCCTTCAAGGATCGTAACGGTCGCGCCGTCCAATACCGCCTGCGTGCCATAGCGGACAACGAGGCTGTTCGCGCTACAGACTGCGAGTTTCAAAGCTTCGGCCATTGCGCTGCAGCTTACACGATCTCGCGGCGCGGTTCACGTGCGGCGAAATCTGTTGGCGCCAATTACTTGCAGCTGCCAAAGTCCCCGCACGCATGCCGACCGTTCTTCTAATCGAGGATGACGACGAGAGCCGCCGCGCGACGGGAGAGCTGTTCGCGACTCGCGGGTGGACGGTGTATCAGGCCGGCGATGGCGCGGTTGGTATCGAGCTCGCGCTAAAGCATCGGCCCGAGGTGATCCTGTGCGATTTGCTGATGCCAAAGGCGAACGGATTTCAGGTGTGCCGCGCGATTCGGCAGCAGCTGCAACCGACCAAAATTATCGTGATCTCCGGACGCGACTACGGCGTCGACCGCGCAAGTGCTTTGGAAGCTGGCGCGGACGAGTATTTACTCAAGCCAGTCACGTGGGAAATTCTCTCCACGACCATCGACCGCATTCTCCCGGAGATGCCGCGAAAGCCGATTTCCGTCGACAGCAATGTGCAATTCCATCCGCCCTCGACGCGGATCAAGCTGTGGGGCGTCCGCGGTTCCATCCCGGTGCCGGGAGCGTCGACCGTTCGCTACGGAGGTAATACCACCTGCGTCGAAGTTCGCGCCGACGGCGAGATCATCGTGCTCGATGCCGGCTCGGGTATTCGCCTGCTGGGGATCGATCTAGAGAAAGAATTCGGCGATCAGCCGATCAAGCTGTCGCTCTTGATCACGCACACGCATTGGGACCACATTCAGGGGCTGCCGTTTTTCCAGCCTGCGTATAACCAGAAGAACGAGATCCGCGTGCTCGGCTATGAAGGTGCGCGCGCCGGACTAGCCGCGATCCTCGCCGGCCAGATGGAGACGCCATTCTTCCCGGTCAGCCTGCGCGATCTTCCGGGCAACATCGCGATCGAAGAACTGAAGGAGATGGAATTCTCGATCGGCAAAGTGCGGGTGCAGTCGAAATTTGCCAACCACCCTGGCATCTGTGCCGGCTATCGGCTCAACACGAGTGGCGGCTCGATCGCCTTTTTTCCGGATAATGAACCGTACGAATTGCTGAAGCTGCACGTGGCGGACCGGGATCAGACGAGCGTGCAAGATGCGCGCGAGTTTGCGAAGACCGAGCGCGCAAAGCTGGTCGATTTTCTGCGTGACGCCGATGTGCTCATCATGGATGCGCAGTACACCGACAGCGAATACCAACAGCATATCGGTTGGGGTCACGGCGCGCTCAGCCGCGTCGTCTCGCTCGCGATCGAAGCGAAGGTGCACAAGCTGATCCTGTTCCACCACGACCCGCAACACGACGACGCGAAGGTAGACGAAATGCTGCAAGGCGCGCGTTTACTCGCGCTCGAGAGCGGACAAGCGCTCGAAGTAGAGGCCGCGCAGGAAGGCGCGGAGCTCTGGTTAAACGCTCGTTAGGCGACTTAGCGGCGCGTCAGGTCCAGTGACTTGCCGCAGTGCGGAAAGCGGACGATAAGTTCTGCCGCTCAGCCGCTTTTTGCCTCGTGGTGTAACGGTAGCACGAGAGATTCTGGATCTCTTTGTCAAGGTTCGAATCCTTGCGAGGCAGCCACGCGCATCATCTTCGCGGCGCAGCGACGCGATTCGCTTCTATGTTCTACCAAATCGTTTCTCTTATCGGCGCTGCGTTGATTCTGGCAGGTTATCTCGCACTGCAATTTCGCCGGCTCGCGAGCGATGATTTTAGATTCAATCTGCTCAACTTTGTCGGCTCTGCGCTTCTCGCCTGGGTCGCCTGCATCGATCGACAGGCGGGATTCATCGTGCTCGAAGGGGCGTGGGCGCTGTTGTCGCTCGTCGGCATGCTAAGACGGAAAAAGGTCGCGAATTAAATCGCGTCGCTGCCGCCGTCGCCTTTGCGCCGTGCCTTGAAGAACGACTGTAACAGCGCCGCGCATTCGGGTTGTAGAACGCCCGCCATGATCTCGCAACGGTGATTAAACGTCGGCATCTGGAGTAGGTTCATCGCGCCTCCTGCGGCACCGCTGCGCGCATCAGCGCATCCGAAAATCACTCGCCGCATCCGCACGTGCACGAGTGCGCCGGCACACATCGCACATGGTTCCTTCGTCACATACAGATCACAATCGCTGAGCCGCCAATCGCCGACGGCGGCTTCAGCCTGCGTGATCGCAATCATCTCGGCGTGCGCGGTCGCATCTTTCAAGAGCTCGACCTGATTAAATGCGCGCGCGATGATTTTGCCGTGCTGCACGACGATTGCGCCTACCGGCACCTCCTCCGCCTTGTAGGCTTTCTCCGCGAGTCGCAGCGCCTGACGCATGAACGATTCGTCGAGTTCCTGGTCGATAAACATCGCGGTGAAGGCTAACCGGAACTCCACTCCCGCGCTTGAGGATTTGTTGACGCATTGTCTTTACAAGCGGCCGCGAACGTTCGCAGGCTGCGGTGTGATTCGTCGCTCCTTCGTTGCAGTTCTTTTGCTCATCTGCGCGACGACGGCGGCTCGCGCGCAGCAGCAGGAGGAGAAGTTAATGACGCGGCTGCTGAAGCCTGACACGACGCTGCAGAATGGCGCGCAGACGAAACACTTTGTCGTGTCTGGTTCAACCATGACGAAGAGTGCGTCGACAAAAACGTTTCACTTCATAAGCAAGATTTTCGCGCGGAACTTCGGCGGCGTTCGCACGGTCAAGCCGCAGGAATTTCACACGAGCACCTCGAAGTTTCAGCGGGCCGAAGCAAACCTCCGCACGCGCAACGTCGTCCCTGGAACGGGCGAACCATATCGCACCTCAAACTACGCCGGCGTCGCGGCGGCGCCTGATGCGACGAAAGCAGTCAGCACCGGCGCGTACGGCGAGGATCAGCGCGCTTTTCTCGTCCACGGAAAGAGCCAGAAAAGCCTGAGCGCGCAGGATCATCCCCTTACGCTCGAGGAAGTGCGGGAGCTGTTGAACAAAAACAAGTAGCACGGCAGATCGGCCGGCTACCTTATTGCGATGGAAACGGACGAAGCGCTCGATCTACTCACCGCCGGTGCGGCGCAGATCATCAGTCGCGCGGAGCTGCGCGAGAAGCTGGCCCTCGGGCGGCCCCTCCGGATCAAACTCGGAGCGGACCCGACAAGCCCTGACCTCCATCTCGGTCACACGATTGCGCTGCGCAAGCTGCGGCAATTTCAGGATCTCGGGCATGAAGCCGTTCTCATCATCGGCGATTTTACGGCTATGATCGGCGACCCGAGCGGGCGTTCCGCGACCCGGCCACAGCTTTCGCGCGAGCAGGTGCTGGAGAACGCGAAGAGCTATCGCGAGCAGGCGTTCAAGGTGCTCGATCCGGCGCGGACGAAGATTGTTTTTAATGGCGAATGGTTCGCGCAGATGCGCTTCGAGGAGATCATCCGACTCAACAGTTTGGTGACGCTGCAACAAATGCTCCAGCGCGAGGATTTCCGGCAACGGATCGATCAGCAGCAGCCGATTCACGCGCATGAGATTCAGTATCCGATCATGCAAGGCTGGGACTCGGTGATGGTCGAGGCTGATGTTGAGCTCGGTGGAACCGATCAGCTCTTTAACATTCTCGTCGGCCGCGATCTGCAGAAACAGGAAGGCCAGCCGCCGCAGGTCGTTCTGCTTCTGCCGATTCTCGAAGGCCTCGATGGCACGAAGAAGATGAGCAAAAGTCTCGGCAACTACGTCGGTGTGAGTGAGGCGGCGAACGAGATGTTCGGAAAGCTGATGAGCATCTCAGATGAGCTGATGGCGCGGTATTACACCTTGCTGCTCGGTCGTTCGCTGCCTGCCGAGATGCACCCGCTGGAAGCGAAAAAGCAATTAGCCGCAGCGATTGTCACGACCTATCACTCGAATGCGGAGGCGGTGCGGGTGGCGGCCGAGTGGAGTTCCCGCTTCAGCGAGAAGCGCCTCGACGATGCCGACCTACCGACGGTCACGAGCGCTTCCGCGGATATTGTGACAGTTGTCGTTGCCGCCTACGCGTCGGGATTTGCGATAACGAAGTCCCGCGGAGATGCGCGCCGGCTAATAGAGCAGGGCAGTGTCCAAGTTGACGGCGCGAAATTCACCGATCCGAAAGGAACGCTCGCGCTCGAATCCGGCCAGATCCTGCGGCTTGATAAAACCCGCGCGGTTAAAATCCGGTAGCGACATCAGGACAGCAAAAGAGCGCGGGTGAAAACCCGCGCTCTCTCTGCAAACCTAACCCTAACCGTCTCTAAGCTGTCGCTGTCTCGAGCATCCCCATCATAGCTGGACGTTCGACAACAGGTGCCGCAATGCCTTCGAAATGCGCCCGGATGCTGCGGAGCTCCGAGTTCAAAAAAGCGTCAACAAAATGGAAACGGCGGTCAATCCAAGCGAACAGCTTGTTCTTGATCTCGTAGTGGACGGCGAGAGTCACTTCAGTGCAGTTCGGACGGATTTCGGTGAAGTCGACCAAGCCCATGAGATCGATGTTTCCGCCCGTCGATTCGAATGCGAATTGATCAGGGCTGTCGCTGTCGGCCGCAAGCAGGACCGTGCGGGCTTGGAAGCCGAGCGGGCCACGAAAACTGAAGTCCACCGTCTTCGAGGAGGTAACGGTCGCTTTCGTCACCATTACAAACTGGCGGCGATAAGATTGGATGCTCGACAAGCGGGTTTTGCATTCCGCAAGCGACTGACTCATGTGGAGGGTTTTTTGTAGGAGCATATTGTTGCGACTTATCTGAGCAATGCAGGTGCCACAGGCTCGCTACGAGAGGAGCACCTCGGGACTGGTGCGAAAATGTGTCACTTAGCGTGACACATGTGTAACGCAACCGAACACGGCGCGACATTCGGATCAGCCGATGCAAATGGCCGCATCGTTGCGGCATCGCCGGTTAAACTCTATGCAACCCGCCGCTCCCCAGCCGAGATGCTGTCGATCATCGAGCGGAAAATCTTCGCGCCGTCAGTGCTGCCGAGCCGAGTTTCACCGGCGCGATCGGGGTGGGGCATCAAGCCGAAGACGTTCCGTTCACGGTTGCAGATGCCGGCGATGTTCTCGAGCGAGCCATTCGGGTTCGCCGCCGCTGTGATCTCGCCGTTCGTCGTGCAATAGCGCAGCAGCACTTGTCGGTTGGCGTTTAGCTCGCTCAAGGTCGCCGGGTCGGCGAAAAACGAGCCTTCGCCGTGTGCCACCGGGATGCGCAGCAGCGTGCCGTCTGGAATTCCGCCAGTAAACGGTGATCCGCCGCCTTCCACGCGCGTGGTCACCATCTGGCAGACGAAGCGCTCCGACTCGTTGCGCACCAGCGCACCCGGCAATAATCCCGCTTCGCACAGGATCTGAAAACCGTTGCAGATACCGATCACGAGCTTGCCTGCGGCGGCGTCTTTCACCACCGCCTGCATGATTGGCGAGAATCGCGCGATCGCGCCGCAGCGCAGGTAGTCGCCGTAGGAGAATCCGCCCGGCAGAACGATCGCGTCGAATTCACTGAGCGACTCTTCTTTGTGCCACACATACTCAGCCTCTGCGCCCTCGAGTTGACGCAACGCGGAGAGACAGTCCTGGTCGCAGTTCGACCCGGGAAACTGGACAACGGCGAACTTTACCACCTCAGGAGCGAGTGAGGCCGAGGCGGCTGACACGCTGTTCTTCGTGGTAATCGTTTACCACGAGGCAGGCGTGAATAACTCCCGGAATCCAGCCGAGAAAGGTCAGCAAAATGCTAAGGAAAAAGCTGCCCATGCGGCCGGTCATCAGCACGGCGACCGGCGGCAACACAACGCAAAAGAAGTAACGTAGGGTCTTCATAGTCTCTGATTCGCGCCGTCGGCCTCCTGCAGGTGGTAATCTTCGATGACCGGATTCGATAACAAATCCCGACAAAGTTCACGGAGGCGTGGCTCTATTGCGGCTCGATCGCCATCGACTTCGATCTCGAGATATTTGCCCACCCGGACGCTGCGCACTTCCGGCATGCCGAGATGCTGCATGGCGTCGCGAACAGCGGCGCCCTGCGGATCGAGGACCGCTGCTTTCGGCGTGACGACAACGTGGAGCTTCACGCGTGGAATATGTCGCAGGCATTCGTCGGGACAAGCATCATTGCTGCGCGACCTGTGAGCTGTTGCGCTCAGTCGTCATCTTCGTCCGGCTCCTCAGCCGTTGGAGTCGGTGTAACGCCGTTGCGTTGGAACTTAGTTGACGGTTTCTTTGCGCGTTGCTCTCGCATCGTCCGTGCGACGACGGCTCGCGGATGGTGCGCGCGGTATTGCTGCGTCGCGATCCCGAGAATGAACGCGCCGACGACGCAGCAGGCAGCTGCTTTCTCCTGCGGCGTTAAGACTACCACTCGTCTCAGCGACGTGAGTTTTGGCAGCCCGATCACGGCAGGTCGGCCCCGATTGAGGCGGCACGCACGCGGACAGCGCGATACTTGCCGCGGATGTGGGTGTTATAATAACGCGCGGTCGACTCGCACGCGAGCATCTCGCGGTGCACCGATGGTGGCACATCTAGGTAGCGGTAGGTTCCGCCGTGGCGGA
>JALYXP010000308.1 GCA_030947045.1 Verrucomicrobiota bacterium
TTTTACGACTACAAGATCGTCCCGGCAGAGCGACGCACAAAGGCACTCGAGAAACACTATGTCTGTCTTTGCGGCAGCGAGCAGTGCCGCGGAACGATGCTCGAGCCGAAGCCGCCAAAAAAACGCAAAAAACGGTAGAGAGCAGATCCGAAACATCCGCCGCGTCAGACTAGCGGGAGGTGTGGGCGCACCGCGATTACCATGGCTGCAAACAACCGGCTTGTATGCGGAGCCACAAGCTGGCAAAACGCATCTCCCTGCAGCAGTCGACTGCGTCACCTGCCGCCAAAATATTTATGAAAACACGACCCGCACACCTCCTCCTGGCAGCCGCCGGCTTCATCGCCCCAGCGCTTCAGGCTCAAGAACAGAAAGCGCCCACGGTTAACGAGTTGGTCGCTAAAAATGTCGAAGCGAAAGGGGGCGCCGAGGCGCTGAAGTCTCTGAGTTCCGTCAAGCTGACCGGCAAGATGCTAGTGAACGGCGGCCGCTTCGAAATGGCCTACACGCAGACGAAAAAAAGGCCCGGCGAAGTGCGCACGGAAGCGACCGTGCAAGGCCTCACGATGGTGCAGGCCTATGACGGAAAAGAAGGCTGGAAGATCTCGCCATTCCAGGGCCGCAAAGATCCGGAGAAAATGGCGCCGGATGACACGAAGTCGTTGATCGAAGACGCAGAAGTCGATGGCCCGTTGGTCGATTGGCAGGAGAAAGGCAGCACGGTCGAATACCTCGGGACGGAGGATGTCGATGGCACGCAGGCGCACAAGCTGAAGGTGACGCGCAAAAACGGTGACGTGAGCTACGTCTATCTCGATCCGGAGCATTTCCTTGAGATCCGCGTCCGCACGCAGCGCACCGAGCGGGGCGCGCAGGTCGAAGTGGAGACCGATCTCGGCGACTACGAAAAAGTCGGCGGCGTTTTTGTTCCGTTCTCGATCGAGTCCGGGCAGAAAGGCGACCCCGACAAGCAGAAGATCGTCATCGAAAAAGCCGAGGCTAACGTGCCTGTGGATGACGCCATGTTCCAGTTCCCCGCAGCCCCCTCGAAATGATTCCTATGCGTATTCTCCCTCTCTCTCTTGTCACGCTCGCACTCGCGAGCCTCTCTCACGCGGCGCCACAGGTTCCGTATAGCTCCGCGAGCGTCTCGGGTCTTGGCGCGCGCAATATCGGCTCGGCCACGATGAGCGGCCGCATCTCCGCGCTGGCGGCGAAGCGCGAGCCGTCCGGCAAGCTCACCATCTTCGCTGGCGCAGCGAGTGGCGGCGTTTGGAAATCAGAAGATAACGGCACCACTTTTAAGCCGGTCTTCGACGAGCAGCCGGTGCAATCGATCGGCGCGATCACGCTCGATCCGAAGAACTCCAAAAACGTCTGGGTCGGCACCGGTGAAGCGTGGACGCGCAACAGCGTCTCCATCGGGAACGGCGTTTATCGCTCGATGGACGGCGGTGAAACGTGGACGCGCGTCGGTTTACCGGCATCGGAGCGAATCGCGAAAATCGTCGTCAGTCCGACGAACGGTGAAGTCGCTTACGCGGCGGTGCCGGGAGCGCTTTGGAGCGATTCACCGGACCGCGGATTGTACAAGACGACCGATGGCGGCCGCACTTGGAATCTCGTCCTGAAAGGCGCAAATCTTTCGACTGGCTGCTCTGACGTCGACCTCGACCCGACAAACCCGGACGTGATGTTCGCGACGATGTGGGATTTCCGCCGGCAAGGGTGGACGTTCCGCTCGGGCGGCTATGGCGCTGATGCACCTTCCGCGAGCGGGCTCTTCCGCACGACCGATGGCGGCGCGACCTGGACGGAGATCACGCCGGAGAGCAACAAAGGCTTCCCGAAGAAGCCTTACGGCCGCCTCGCCACGGCGATCGCGCCTTCGAATGCGCAGCGCGTTTACTGCTTCGTCGAGTCACCGGAAAGCGCGCTCTTCGTCTCGGATGACGGCGGCGCGACTTGGGACAAACGCGACAAAAGCACTTGGATGGTCTGGCGTCCTTTCTATTTCGCGAATCTCATCGTCGACCCGAAAAACCCGGACCGCGTCTGGAAGACGGACGGCGCACTGATCATGAGCGAAGACGCGGGCAAAAGCTTCGCGACGGTCGGTGGATTCGCCGGCGCGCATGGCGATGTCCACGATGTCTGGATTGACCCAACGAACACGCAATTCGTCATGAACGGCGACGACGGCGGCATCTGGTATTCGCACGATGGCGGCGCGAAATGGTGGAAGGGCGAGAACCTTCCGATCTCGCAGTTCTATCACGTGAGCGTCGATGACGCCGACCCGTATCGCGTCTACGGCGGGTTGCAGGATAACAGCTCGTGGGTCGGCGAATCGCAGTATCCCGGCGGCATCAC
>JALYXP010000324.1 GCA_030947045.1 Verrucomicrobiota bacterium
GGTCTTCGATATGTGCGCGCCGCATCTCAACGGCGCCGTCGGCGGTGGTGAAATCACCGTCCAGGTCGAGCCAGAGGTGGTCGGGCCAAGGGAGGCGTTCTTTCCACTTCTGCGCGCCCGCGCTGGCCATATCGTGCAGGGCGCGTAGATCGCCGTCGTCCATACTCACCGCTTGCGGCCACTGCTCAAATACGCTGAGCACGTTTGCGCTTGTAAAAACCTTATTCACTAATCAGCGGCTGGTCATGCGCCTCGGTCGCGAAAAGGGCCATGCTTGTAAAAGACATCAGCAGTCTTTGCAAATTGGGAGGCCGACTCTTACGTGAACCGTACTCTGCCCACCTGTGTTCTCCCAGACGGCCCGCTTTCGCACCGCCGGACCTCGACGTTTCAGCGGGTTAGTCCTATCCCTGAGTTGAAGTGGCGAGTTGCCTCACTCATGAGTACGCGAATCGTCGCCTGAAAGCTCAAGCTCGTCGTCTTCCACCCGCGCGTTTGTTCCGGCGGCATCAACGGAACTTTCTCTGGCGCATACGCATTTACCGCTTCAATAAGCTCCGGGTACTTCGCTGCCGTCAATTCATCATTGCCCGGTCGCTCCAGATTGCTCGTCCACACTTCGTGCACGAGCTCCCACCCGAGCATTGCGGCTTTGAATTCAGCCTTAGCCCGGGGGTTGTACTTGGGAGGCCATGTCATCGACAGTAGGTCAAAATCAGCACGGACCGTCGCAAGCTGATCGCCAAAGTTGTTGTAGCTTACACCCTGCGATGTTAGCGCGACGAGTCTAGCCGCATCGTGGACAAAGCGGGCGAGATGATCCTTCAACTCGCGAGAAGGGCCACATGAAACGAGCATCACGACCGATATAAGTGCGACAACGTGCGCTCGGGTTTTCATCACCGATTGTAGATCGATGTTTAGTGCTTATTGAAAGCCCGAACTTGCTCGTGAATTAGCGGGCATCGGGCAGTCCACCAACGAACGCAGAAACAAACAGTTTTAGAGTCTCGGCGCTTTCCGCTCCGCGTTAACGGCTGCTGCCAAGCCTCGCATCGCGATCGATGACCCTCATCACCGGATGAATCTCCCGGGCGGCTCCGCCGCGGTTATGTGTTACTAGTGATCGTTAATCGGCATTACGACTGCCGCGAGCAAGGCTGCTCCGGACGACCGCGCGATGACGTGAGACGCCAGAGACAGCGGAGTCAGTGTGCCAAACTGAAATCATTCCAAGCCGAGCTGCCGGCGGATTGCTCGGGCCAGCGTGTTCCTGATTTCAGAGTGGCGCGGCACCGGGACGGAACGCCCATTCGCCGGATTTGTGTAGATATCGTGATTGGCCCCGTGCCGTTTCAAATGACAACCGTGTTCGATCAGGCTGCGCACAAACTCGCGCCGCTTCACAGCGAAATGGCGAGTTCCTGTCGATCTTTCGGGACAAATGCATTCGCGGCTGCGTCTTCGACCATGAGGTGATAAGCATCGCGAACCATCGCTTGGAGTTCTTCGAGCGTTTCGCCCTGGCTAATGACTGCGGGAATTTCTTTGAGTCGCCCGACATACCAGCCCTCATCTTGCCAATACTCGAGTGTAAATTGCTTCATCTGATAACCAGCCTAGCATCGTCTGGCCTAGGGTAAACACTCGGCTGCGTCCACGCGCCGACGTGTTTGCGCATCTCGCACCCGGCCGGCCGCAGGGTAACTCGACCACGACGCGGGCAAAGCCGCCGTTCGGAAAGAAACAGGGTCAGTCTTGCGCAACTGGAAAGGGAATTCCTCCCGGCGCTTTACCACGAGGGCAGAGCGTGTCGCATTCCGATGACGACGGTCGCCAGTGACGTGATACGGGCGGGTCTTCGGGAGGACGAACGTCTACCTTGCCGCCGCTACGCGCCACGCGATCTCTTCAGCGGCCCTTCCGCGCATCGATAACCATCAAAGCCTCTTTGCTTCCCGGCTAGCGCTCTTTGTTTACCTGCAAACGCGCGTTGTTTACCTACTTGCCCGCGATGTTAACCTGCAAAGACGCTTTGTTGATCTACAGACGGCCAGTGCAGGTAAACAAAGAGCCTCGGTTAACCTACGATAGCTCGCTCTTTACCTACATGAAGCCGTTGTTGGATGATCCCGGCGCTTTGTTGGCCGACACCGAGCGGCTGCTTGTCTACATGGGCGCTTTGTTTACCTACTTCGGCTTCTTGCTTACCAACAAAGCCTCTTTGTAGGTTAACAAAGCCGGAGCGGGAGAATGGAAGAAGTCCCGCGGCATGAGCTATGCTTTTAGTTAAGAAGAACGGACGGGGTGGCTGAATGTTCAACCAGGTGATCCGACTTAACGCAGATATGCCTCCTTTGTGGACGCATAGTTAACCTCAGGAGACAAACATGCCAGCACTACGGACAAATCGCCTATTCAACAGGCTTTCAGATACAGAGTTTAGCAAGTTCCTCGGCGGGACGAGCAAAGGCTTGCGAAATAATCCCGCGCTGCCCCAGCCCCCGGTCGACTCGGCGGCGCTCGACACGATGAAGGCAACCTTGGATGAGTTGCTCATCGCGGCCAACAAAGGCGGCTCTCTCGCGACCGCAAAGAAGAATGCGCAACGCGCGGTCTGCGCGGACGCAGCGGACAAGAACGCCAGCTATGTCGACATTAACTC
>JALYXP010000344.1 GCA_030947045.1 Verrucomicrobiota bacterium
AATTGCCGCAGCGGAGTTGCATCGTGCGTTCACGGTGGAATCATTGCTGCCTATGCAAGACGCCCGGTTTGATAAACTCGCGCAGCTCCTGGTCGGATATTCCACTCGCTTGAAGCGCGGCGAAACGGTGTTGATCGAGGCGTTCGACGTGCCGGATGAAATGACAATCGCGCTGATCCGAGCGGCTCGAAGCGTTGGCGCAATCCCATTCACGCAGATCCAGCGGGGCCGGGTTAGCCGCGAGCTTGCGCTGCACGCAAACGATCAACAACTGAACCTAAGCGCGAGCCACGAACTGGCGCGGATGAAGAAGATGGACGCCTACGTCGGACTCCGCGGGAGCAACAACATTAGCGAGCTATCCGACGTCGCTCCTGAGCAGATGAAGCTGGTGGCGAAGAAGATGCGGCCGGTGCAGGACCACCGTGTGAAGAAAACCAAGTGGGTTGTCTTGCGCTGGCCAACGCCGTCGATGGCGCAACAAGCCGGCATGAGCACGGAGGCGTTTGAAGATTTCTACTTCGATGTTTGCACGCTCGATTACCGAAAGCTGCTGCCGGGGATGAAAGCCCTGAAGGCGCTGATGGATAAAACCGATCGGGTCGAACTCAAAGGACCGGGCACTGATCTGCGCTTCAGCATCAAGGGCATCGGCTCCGTCATCTGCGGAGGCGACCGCAACATCCCGGACGGCGAAGTGTTCAGCTGCCCGATCAAGGATTCCGTCGAAGGCCACGTTACCTTTAACGCGCCGACAATTTACCAGAGCACCGGATTCGATGGCATCCGGCTCGAGTTTCGGAACGGCAAGATCGTTGGCGCGACGAGCAACGAAACTGAGAAGCTAAACAAAATTCTCGATGCTGACGCGGGCGCGCGCTACATCGGCGAGTTCTCGTTAGGCTTCAATCCCTACATCCTGCACCCAATGCGCGACATTCTCTTCGACGAGAAGATCGCGGGCTCGTTTCACTTCACGCCGGGCCAGGCGTACGAGGACGCCGACAACGGAAACCGCAGCCAGGTTCATTGGGACATGGTGAACATCCAGCGCGCCGATTACGGCGGCGGCGAAGTGGTGTTCGATGGGAAAGTCATCCGCCGTGATGGCGAGTTTCTACCGAAGGAACTGCGCTCGCTGAATCGCGGCAGCTTTCCTAAGCGGTAGCGCTTACCGCAGCGTCGCCTGTTGGCCTGATTCAACGCGGCGAATACCGCGGCCGCTCACGCGCAAAAACAAAACGGCCCGCGCTGGTTTGCGCGGGCCGTCTGAAGTGTTGCTGTTCGCGTGGTGTTACGCGCGCTTTGCGCCGCCTGGAGCGGTCAACTGCATCATGCCGATCTCGCCGCTGCCCCCGAGCTGCACGCTGGCGATCTCGAACACCGGCGCGCCTTCCACTGCGCTCGGGCCGTTTCCGGGGAGCTGCACGTTCACGTTGCGCGAGGTGGCGTTCAGGATGATCGACGAAATCTCAAACGAAGGTGAGAATTCGACGGTCGCAATCTGGAAACCAGCCGTGACCAAAACCGAAGCCTGACCCTGCTGCGTCGCCGTCAGTTGCACGGGTGCGGCGTCCGAACCAGCCACGAGCTGAAGTCCGGCAATTCCGAAGGAAGGCGAGCTGCTGATGCCCGGCCGCTGCTGCTGTGATGGCGTCAGGCGGACCTGGCCGATCGCGTTACCATTTAACTGCACGGTCGCGATCTCGAATGTCACCTGCAGGTTCATTGCTGGCTGCGGATGTTGCGACGGCGCGAGACGCATCGTCACGATCTTCGAGGTCGGCTTCAATTGCAGAGCGCCCATCTTAAACGTTGGCGTGAGCTGCAATGACGCAATCTCAAATGAAAACGTGAGCTGCACCGCCGTGTGCATACCGCCGCCCGCAGGCTGCGAAGTGGTTGGCTGCCCGGCAGGCTGCTGCATTGCTGCGGGAGGTTGCTGCTGCGGAGCCGGCTGCTGTTGCGGCGCGCCCGTAGGCGGACCGGTGCGGATGACAGGGGCTGGGGTCGGTTGTGTCGGTTGGGGCATAATTGCTGGTGTTGTGGGCTGCTGAGCGGTCGGCTCGTTGATGGTGGTTCGAGGCGCGGGCGCCGAATTGGCTAAAGAATGGCGCAGCGCACCAATGCCTGCAAGCCCCGCGGCGAGCAGCGATGGCCGCGGCGCCCGGATCGGCTCCGGCGCGACGGCCGGAACTTCCGCGGCCGGTGCTGCGCTTTCCGAGGCAGCCATCAAATACGGAACCGGCTGGCCCTGGCCGATCGGTTCATGCGTCTCTTCAACTAGTTCGCGCGGTTCTTCAATCGGCTCGTGCGTTTCTTCGATGCTTTTGGCGGCAAACGTTGGCGAAGAAATCTCCGGCTGGGCGATCTCGGCGATGAACCCCGGCTGGCTCGCTTCGGCGTGAACTTCTTCCGGCGCGATGAACGTTTCCGCCGCGACCTCCGCCGCCGCGACTGGCTCTTCCACGATCGCAACAGGCTCCTGCCAAGCTTCGAATGCAGCTTCAGGCTGCTCCGCTACCGGCTCAAACATCGCAGTCGCAGGCTCGAAGCTCGCCGGTTCATCGACGAACTGCGGCGACTCTGCTGCCACTGCGGTTTGCTCCGCAGACGCGGCCTGTTGCTCAACCGGCCACTCAAACGGTGCCGGAGCGAAGGAAGGTTCTGGTTCGAAATTCGTCTGAGCCTCCGGCACGGACGCCGTCATCGTATCTGCAATCTCGGCAACCGGTTCGCCGACGCCTTCGTCGAAGGCGTCCACAGAAGCCGTCTCGAAAGCTTCAGCTTCGGGCTGATCGAGAACTGCCACGCCGCCTCCGCTCGCCACGCCGGCAGCGCCATGAGCAGCAGGCCGCCCACTCCTGCCCACTGCGATTGCTCCCCGCCGCACTGCTGGTTCGGAGGCACGCAATTGCAGGGACACCTGTGGCGGCCCGGCGGCGATTACGGTTGGACGAACAAAATGTTCGACCGCGCCGACCGTTTCCTCATCACCCGCTGACGAAGGCGAAGAGGTGGCACGCGCGCCTGGTGACCTCGACATGCGGCGGCGAATTTCAGCGATCACAACCCAGCCAAGGAGCAGAATTCCAGCCAACAAGAGCCCGCCGACGAGCAACGTGTTGCGGTCGTTTAAGCGATCAGAAAGGCTCGGCTGCGACCATTCGCGGACTTGAGCAGGTGCTAGCACAGTCGCGGGAGTGGTCGAAGCAGCCGCACTCGCGCTCACAGGTTGTTTACTACTGGTCGCGTCTGGCTCGGACGCTACGGCCACCACCGGGCGAGCAGCCGCCGGCGAAGCCGTCGAAGCGACCGGGGTTTCGACGCTTGGCGAAGAAGCCGCCGGGGCGTTCCCGTTCGCCAGCGACGGGATCTGGGTCGAGGCAGCGGGCGAAGATGCGGAAGAAGTTGTCGCTTCCATTCCCGGCACAGCGGCGTTCGCGGCCAGCGTCAACGGATCCGCCGTCCGTGCAGGCGTGTTCTGCGCGAGCGTAATCGCCGGGATCGGCGTCGGCTCGATTGCGGGCGCGGTCTCCGGCTGCTCGTTCTCAGCGACTATCGGCGCTGGCGACGCCGCCAACGCGGGGCTCTGGATCCAGCCGAGATCAAAAAACGCTTCCGAGAAAACACCATTCAAGGCAGGAGAGTAAATCTTGCGCGCCGAGGTCACCCACTCCGTCGCTTTCGGGACGTTGTTGTTCTTAAACTCCGTCGCCGCCTGCGCGTAGTAGAGCGCCGGCGTGTCCCCCGTGAACTGGAACTGCTCCATCATCTTCTGCGCACGCGCGTCTTTGCCCTCGAGCAGGAAGGTCAGGAAAATCTTGAACTTAATCAGCTGCGCCGCCTGATCCTTATCCGCGCCGGTCGTGACACTGAAGAGCGACTCAAAACGATCGCGTGCCTTCGCGTATTCCTTCTTCTTGAACGGGACTTGCGCCAGATTGTATTGCGCGTCACGCGACTTCGGATCGACCTTCATCGCCTTGCGGAATTCACTCTCGGCCTGGTCGTATTCCTTCTGCTCGAGCAGAATCTCGCCGCGCAGATTGTAGATGCGCGCTTGATTTGGCTGCGCGTTATCCGCTTCGTCCACGAGCTTGCGCGCGGCCGTGAGATCGCGCTGCGCGAGTGCCTGCTCCGCCTGGTCATACTTCGCATCGGCAAACGCCTTGGTCTGCGCCGCGCGGTCCGCCGCTGAGTTTAACTCGAGCGCCGCCCGAGTTTGACCAGCTGGTTTTTCCATCCAGCCGACTTCGTAAAGCGACTCCGCAAAGAGCTTGTTCAGTTGCGGTGAAAAGTTCTTCTCCGCTTTCGTCAGCCACTCCTTCGCGCCGGCGTCGTCTTTCTTGTTCAGCGCGAGCGCCGCGTTTGCGTAATGCGCGGCCGGCGCATCCGGCGCGAGCTCAAACTTCGCGAGCATCGACGTAACCATGTTCTCCTTCCCTTCGAGGAGGTAGGTCAGCATGATCTTGTATTGAATCAGCTGCGTCGCTTCGCCCTGCAGCTCCGATGCGTTGCTGTTGAGCAGCTCCTGAAAACGCTTCCGCGCTTCAGGCCAGTTTTTCTGCAGGAATGGAATCTCCGCGAGATTGAAACGCGCGTTCCAGAATTTCGGATCAGCCGCGAGTGCTTTCTGTAAGGCGGTCTCGGCTTTCGGGTAATCCTTCTGCCTCATCATGATCACGCCGCGCAGATTTTGCGACTCCGCGAGATCGGGCTGACGCGCATCGATCGCGTCGAGATCCTTCAAGGCCGAGGCATAATCGTTCGCGTCGAATTCGCGGAACGCCTTGTCATACATCGACTCCAGCTCGGTTTTGGAAGGTGCGACGCTGTTCGCCGCGAACGAGCTAAGAACAAGGAGCGAAATGGCAGCAAATTTCCGGATCTTCATGCAGGTCTGATGAAACCTTTGCTGCCAGGGCATGACAAGCTATTTTTGCCGCTCTGCGCGGAGGTTCTGCTTAAGCCGCCCGCTCTCCCAACGCCTTGATGATTCGCGCTAATCTTTGTTTCATCGTCCGCGGCGGTGAGGTGCTGCTCATTCGCAAAAAACGCGGGCTCGGCGCGGGGAAGATTAACGGCCCCGGCGGCAAAATCGATCCGGGCGAGACGGCGCTCGAATCGGCGGTTCGCGAGACCTTCGAGGAGTTGCTCGTCACTCCGATCGCGCCACGCCAGGTCGGTGAGCTGCTCTTTGAGTTTCGCGACGGGCTGAGGCTTCATTGCGCCGTCTTTGTCGCGGAAGATTTCAGCGGAACCGCGACGGAAACTGACGAAGCGATTCCGCTATGGACACGCCTCGATGCCATTCCGTACAACGAGATGTGGGCGGACGATCGATTCTGGCTGCCGCTGCTGATTCGCGGTGATCTGTTTCGCGGCACTTTCGTGTTCGATGGCGAGTCATTGTGCGATCACCACGTCGAGGTGTTACCTGCCGACGCGACGTTCGTTTAGAGATTTAGATTCGCGATCAGCCGCAGGCCATCGAGCGTCAGCCCTTCGTGCACTGCTTCTATTTCCGGGAGCTGCTGCGCGATCAGCTTTGCATAGCCGCCTGTTGCGATCACGCGCACCTTGCCGCGCGGGAATGACTCTGCGCGAATGCGCGCGAGGATCTCGCGCACCAGCCCGCGATAACCGTAGATCGCGCCCGCCAGCATCGCGTCGCGCGTCGTTTTGCCGATCGCTGTCCGCGGCTCGCGCAACGTGAGCTTCGGCAGCAGCGCCGTTCGTTGATACAGAAAATTCGTCATCGATTCGAGTCCCGGCGCGATGACTCCGCCGACGTAATCACCTGCCGCGGAAACGACGTCGAACGTCACCGCCGTACCGAAGTCGACGACAATCGCGGGACACCCGTAGAGCTGCGCAGCCGCGGCAGCATTCGCGAGCCGATCGGCGCCGATCGTGCTCGGCTGCGGATAATCGACACCAACACCGAGCGCGCAATTCGCATCAATGAACAACACCGGAAGCGTTGCCGCCGCACGGCGCACAGCAGCGTTCTTCGCGGGCACGACTGAGCACACAACAGCACCGCGCACCTTTCGCGTGCGGATGATTCTTTGCAGCGCCGCGCCGGTCAACTGCTTCGTTGGAATGCGCGTCGCGCCCCCTACCCGCCGCGTCGTCGCAAATGCAATTTTCGTATACGAATTGCTGATATCGATCAGCAGGTAGTCGGCCTTGCGTCGAGGAGCGGAGGGCATGGAATCGCAGGCAGTTCGCGTGCGCATCAGCGGCTACATCCCGCGCGAGACGGCGTCAAGCCCGCCGAAGGACCGGCTCGTACTGTGGCGAGCTTGCGACGCTCGGACCGTGCGCGTAGCCTCGCGCGTGAGGAATCTGGTCCACCGTCCGCGCCGCCTCCGCAGCTCGCCTGCTCTGCGAAATCTTGTGCGCGAGACGAGCTTGACGCCGCACGATTTCATCCTGCCCCTGTTCATCAGCGAGAAGCTGCAGGAACGCCGCGCGATCACTAGCATGCCGGGTGTATTCCAGCTCACGGTCACCGAAGC
>JALYXP010000353.1 GCA_030947045.1 Verrucomicrobiota bacterium
GCACGCGCGGTGGATCGAAGAATATGAGATCCCCGTTCACCTGGAGCGCATTGAAGATGTCCAGCACCAGGAACGCAAGATCCTCGCGTTGCGCCTGGCGGGCGGATGCGAGGTGAAGATTGACAACATCTTTACGACTCGCGGGGACGTATTTCACACGGAGCTGGCCAAGAGTCTTGGTGCGGAGCTCGATGAAGAGGGACAGATCGAAGTGAATCACTGCATGCGCACGAGTGTTCCGCGGCTCTACGCGGCCGGATGTGTCACACCCGCGAATTGCCAGATGATCATCGCCGCCGGTCAGGGTGCGACCGCCGCGCAGGCGATCAATCGCGATTTGTTCGAAGAGAGCCTCGAGAATCACTCACTGCGGCGGTTCCGCGAGGTGCAGCTCGCCGTGGCCGAAACCGTTCCGGAAGGAGCCTAAAAACGCTTGTGACACCCGTCGGGTTTCCATTTCCGCACGTTGAAACAAAAAGCTGCTTTTCAGTTCAAAACTTTACCGTGATATTCACGCGCTAGTCATTCCCTATGGACGCCACTACGGATCTCGCACCGCATTCGCACGCCCCGCACGACCATGATCATGGCCACGATCATCATGAGCTCGGCTGGTGGCGCACCTACGTTTTCTCGACCGATCATAAGGTGATCGGCATTCAATATTTGGTCACCGGCCTCATCTTCCTCTTCTTCGGCTTCTCGCTGATGATGCTGATGCGCTGGCAGCTCGCGTATCCCGGTCGTTCGCTGCCGCTCATCGGCGGCCTGATCGAACGTGCCATGGGCCCCGGTGTGATGCCGGACGGCAAGATGACGCCTGAGTTTTATAACTCGTTAGGCGCGATGCACGGCACCATCATGATTTTCCTTGGCATCGTGCCGGTGGCGTTTGCGGCGTTCGGCAATTTCGTGGTGCCGCTGCAAATCGGCGCGCCCGACATGACCTTTCCGAAGATCAACATGGCGAGCTATTGGGCGTTTTTCGTCGGCGGCCTCATCATGCTCGCGAGTTTCTTCGTTCCCGGTGGCGCCGCGAAAGGCGGGTGGACTTCCTACACGCCGCTGTCTGTCATCGCGGATAAAGGCCCGGCCTATCATTGGTTTTTCAACGGCCAGAACATGTGGCTGATCGGGTTTATTTTCCTGATCACGTCGTCTTTGCTCGGCGCGGTCAACTTCATCACCACGATCATCCAATTGCGCGCGAAGGGGCTAACTTGGATGCGGCTTCCGTTCTTCGTCTGGACGCAGTTCGTCACCGCGTTTCTGCTCCTGCTCGCGTTTCCTCCGCTGGAAGCAGCGGTCGTGATGCAGCTAATGGACCGCGTGGCAGCGACCAGCTTTTTCATGCCGGCGGGTCTGGTTGTGAACGGCGCGCCGCTCGCGATCAGCGGCGGTGGCAGCTCCATCTTATGGCAGCACCTTTTCTGGTTTCTGGGACACCCGGAAGTGTATGTGCTGATCCTTCCGGCGATGGGAATCGTCGCGGAAATCATCGCGAACAACACCCGCAAGCCGCTCTGGGGTTACAAGTCGCTCGTCTTCGCCGTCCTCGTGCTCGGGTTCCTCTCGTTCATCGTCTGGGCCCACCACATGTGGCTCACCGGTATGGGCACGGTCGTGAGCGCGTTCTTCCAGACGACAACGCTGATTATTTCGATTCCGTCGGTCATCATTCTCAGCGCGTTCTTCATCTCGCTTTGGGGCGGATCAATTCGATTCAATACGCCGATGCTCTTCGCCACGGCATTTCTCCCGATGTTCGGCATCGGCGGACTCACCGGTATTCCGCTAGCATTCAACTCCGCGGATCTTTACCTGCACGACACCTATTACGTGATCGCGCATTTCCATTACATTGTCGCACCCGGAACGATCTTCGGGCTGTTCGCGGGCGTCTACTTCTGGTTCCCGAAAGCGACGGGTAGGCGAATGAATGAGTTCTGGGGGAAGGTGCATTTCTGGCCTTCGCTCATCTGCATGAACGTGATCTTTCTGCCGATGTTCCTGCAGGGCATGCTCAGCATGCATCGTCGTTGGTACGACGGCGGGCAGGGATGGAATCTTGCGAACGAAAAGGTCTGGGGCTTGACCGGCTTCCAATGGAACGTGCCAATCTCGACCGCGGCATGGGTGATGGGTCTGGCGCAGATTCCGTTCATCATCAACTTTTTCTGGAGCATCAAGCGCGGCGAAAAGGTCGACGACAATCCATGGGAAGCGACGACACTTGAGTGGGCCGCTCCGTCGCCGCCACCGCACGGTAATTTCGCGGTTGTCCCGACTGCCCACCGTGGGCCTTACGAATACAGCCTCCCTGGTCGTGAGCGGGATTTCACGATGCAAAATGAACCGATTCGCGACAGCGATCGGGAAGCGTACGCAGCTGCCGCGGCGGCTCATCACTAACAAAAGCGACAGTGCTCATGGAGATTCCTTACACGAACACCGCGCGGCCGGATACCGGCCTTTGGAACGCCAAGATCGGCATCTGGCTCTTTCTCGCGTCAGAAGTGATGCTCTTCGGCGGTTTGTTTTCCGCCTATGTTTTTCTTCGGCTCGACGCGCTGCCGGGCTACTGGCCGCACGGTCTGCTGAACGTTCCCGTGGGGACAATGAACACCGCGATCCTGATCGGATCTTCAGTCACCGTCGTGCTCGCGTGGGCGGCGCTGAAGATGCGGCAGTTCAGTCGCTACCGGCTTTACATGGCGATCACGATCGTCTGCGGCATCGTCTTCCTCGTGGTGAAACTCGCCTACGAGTGGCCGGATAAATTTCAGCACTTCGGCGCTTATATCCGCCAGGATCGACTCGAGAAATACGAGCAATATCTCGGCAACCATCACCTCGCTGAAAAGGGGCTTGATCCTCGCGTCGAGATCACCGGGCATCTGCACAACCATGAGGCGCTGCACGATCCGAACATCCACGAATACGAAGTGCAACTCGATCAGGTCTATGCCGACCCAACGAATCCTTCGAGTGATCGCCCGCACTTTTGGCCATTGCCGAAGAGCGACAAAATCGCCGTCATCGAAAAGGCAGACGTGGAGCACGCCGAGATGTTTGTGCCGAAGCACAGCACATTTTTCTCGACGTATTTCACGATTACTGGGCTACACGGTCTGCACGTACTCGGCGGCGTGATTGTGTTTTGCTACATGATGCTTCCAGCAAGCACGCGGTTGTATCGGCGGAACCCCGAACATCTTGCCAACCGCGTGGAAGTCGCGGGGTTATTCTGGCACTTCGTCGATCTGGTTTGGATCTTCGTTTTCCCTCTCTTCTATCTTCTTTAATTCGATGAACGAGACACAGCAGCCCACCACAGCAGAGCTCGCGTCGGAGGATTCCCATGCGCATAGCGATGTTCACGCGGATCACGCCCACGAAGTCTCCGCGCACGTAAACAAATATCTGATAGTCGGAGCGCTGCTCCTGATCTTCACGGGGCTGACTGTCTTTCTTTCCTACGTCGACTTCGGTTCACACAAGCTGAACATGGCCGCCGGCATGCTCGTTGCGACGGTCAAGGCAACGCTGGTGGCGGCGATTTTCATGCACTTAAGCTCCGAGCGGCAATTGATTTACCGGATCCTCATCTTCACTGGCTTTTTCGTGCTCGCTCTTTTCTGGCTGACCTATCTGCACTGGTACGATCCGATTTCTCGCTGATGTCGCTCAAAGGCTTTCACATCGTTTTCATAACGTTCTCGACGCTGCTTGCGCTCGCCTGCGCTTGGTGGAGCCTGCAGCAAAATCAGATCTCCGAGACACATGCTTACGTCGCTGGCGCGGCGTGCTCTTTTGCGGCCGCCGTGGCGCTCGTGATCTACGGTGTTTGGTTTTATCGTAAGATGAAGCGACTCCGACTTTTCTCATGAAGACGCGTCTTTTTGCCTCCTTAGGACTGTTCCTCACAACGCAAGCCGGCCACGCGTTTGCCTGCGCGGTTTGTTACGGCGCCCCGCAGTCGAAGACGACGCAGAGCATGGCGATGGCGATTTGGTTCCTGATGGCTGCCGTCATGTCAGTGCTCGGCGGTGTTGGCGCGTTTGGATTTCATCTTTGGCGTCACGCCCGTATGCCGCTCGAGCCGCACCAGGAACTCACGCAGGAAGATTTGAATGAGTATGATTAGCCAGCATCTCGCGCTGATTAACGAATTTCTCGGTCAGCCGCCGAACGCCTCCGAGCACGGCTACCAGATCGATCACATCATTGAGTTCAGCCACTGGTTTATGGGTGCGCTGTTCCTCGGGTGGTCGGCATTTTTTACTTATGTGCTGATTCGGTTTCGGAAGAGCCGCAACCCGGTCGCTGACCACGAAGGCGTGAAGTCAGGGATCTCGACGCACCTCGAATTCGCGGTCGTCCTGATCGAAGCGGTGTTGCTGATTGGCTTCGCGATTCCGCTCTGGGGGAAATACGTGAACGAATTCCCGGAGTCGAAAGATGCGATCATTGTGCACGCTGTTGGCCAGCAGTTTAACTGGAATTTCCACATGCCGGGGCCGGACGGTCAGTTCGGCAAGCGCGACATCAACCTGGTCAGTAATTCCAACCCGCTGGGGCTTGACCCGAATACGCCTGAAGGCAAGGACGACATCGTCGTCCTCGGCGAGTTGCACGTCCCGCTGAATCGGCCCGTGATCGTGGAGACTTCGTCAAAGGATGTGATTCATAATTTCGCCCTGCCGCACATGCGCGTGGCGCAGGATGCGATTCCCGGGCAGATTATTCCGCTCTGGTTTACGCCGGTGAAGACGGGCACTTACGAGATTGTCTGCGGACAGCTCTGCGGCCTGGGCCATTATGGAATGAAAGGCTCGCTCGTGGTCGACAATCCCGAGGAATACCAAGCGTGGCTGAAGGAGCGGGTGGAACTCGCCGGGACGCAAACGGCTCCTGCGCCGCAGGATGTGCATCCCGGTAGCGAAGCTGGTCCGACACCGGGAACCATCCCCCCACCAGGCGCTCCAAAGGTTGGTGATCCGACCGGCCAGTCGCCGAATGCGAGTCCGGCCCCACAGCCACCGCCGGCGGGTGGCGGATAGAGCTGCCGCGTCGCAGCGTGTGCCTTCTCTGTCTTCGCGTTACGACTCTGTCGTTGGCGCCGTGCCCGCATTGAGCCAAGCTACGTGATGACGACAAGCGCAGCAGCACCGCCGAGCCGATGGCTGCGTCGGTTTGCGTGGTTGCTCGCGGCGTTGACGCTGCTGCTGATTTGCAGCGGAGGAATGGTGACCAGCAAAGGGGTAGGTCTCGCCGTTCCGGATTGGCCGACCACGTTCGGCTATAACATGTTTTTGTTCCCCGTTTCACAGTGGGTCGGCGGGATTTTTTTCGAACACACGCACCGGCTGATCGCATCGACCGTCGGGCTGCTCACGATCGCGCTGGCAGTTTGGCTTTGGCGAGAGAGTCCTCGGCTGCGCTTGCTCGGTCTCGTGGCGCTCGGAGCGGTGATCCTGCAAGGCGTCCTCGGTGGTCTGCGCGTCACGTTGCTGAAGGACGAAATCGGCATCTTCCATGCCTGTCTGGCGCAGGCTTTCTTCGGCCTGCTCGTTTACATCGCGTGGTCGCTCTCGAGATCCCCAAGTTCGGGAACGGCGCAACGCGCCGCTTTTTCGCGGCTGGCGATGATCGCCACGGCGCTGATTTATCTGCAGCTTGGATTGGGCGCGACGATGCGTCATCAACACCGCGACCTCTCTATTCTCGATTTCCCAACCGCTTACGGCACGGTCCTTCCAGATGTGAGCGCAGCGAATCTGGCTGCGATCAATCAGTGGCGTGATGCGCGTGCTCTCTCGGATGTGACTGTAGGCCAGATCTGGCTCCAGATGGCGCATCGTTTCGGCGCGCTTTTGATTGCGGCTAACGTCATTTCACTCTGGTTCGGAGTCCGCAGTCGCGGGTCGGAAGCTTCTGCGGGCACGCGCGCGCTATCGACGTGGTGGGTGTTATTCCTGTTCTGCCAGATCACGTTGGGCGCCTGGACGATTTGGAGTAACAAAGCCGCGGACATCGCGACCGCACACGTCGCAGTGGGTGCGACGATGCTGGCGTTCGGAGTGGTAATCTCCGCACGATCTTTCGAAGACCGGCCGGCGCCAGCGCGGATTTCTTCGGCGACGCACCGTGCCGCAATCGGCGAAGGAGCCGCCGTCAGCGTTTGAAAACGAACGTGATTGCCGCACGCGTCGCCACCGCTGGCGAGGTCGATGCGCTGAAAGTTCGCGCGAGAAGTCGCGTTATGCTGGACGTCGTCGAGTTGGTGAAAGCACGGCTCACGATGCTCGTGCTCGTTACGACAGCCGTGGGTTTTTACCTCGGCGCGGACGAGTCATTTGCGCCGATGCGCCTGTTTCATGTCGTCTTCGGAACTGCACTCGCGGCGGCCGGTGCGGCCGCACTGAACCAATGGTGGGAACGCCAGTTCGATGCGCTGATGCACCGCACTCGCACGCGCCCGATTCCGGCCGGTCGGATGTTACCTCGTGACGCCTTGCTCCTCGGCGGTCTTCTGTCGGTTGCGGGAGTCGTTTACCTATTCCTCAGCTGCAATGCGCTGAGCGCGTTGTTGGCCGCCGTCACCATCGCCATCTACATCTGCGCCTACACGCCGCTGAAGCGCGTTAGCCCCGTGAACACATTAGTCGGCGCAATCCCCGGCGCGCTCCCGCCGCTGATCGGGTGGGCGGCCGCGCGCGGCTCGCTGGAGACGCCGGCGTGGAGCCTTTTCGCGATTCTGTTCTGCTGGCAAATGCCGCACTTTTTCGCTATCGCGTGGATGTATCGCGAGGATTACGCGCGCGCGGGTTTTCGGATGTTATCCGGCAGCGATATCGACGGTGCACGGAGTGGACGGCAGAGCGTGGTGTTCACGGTGCTGTTGATTATCGCCAGCAGCCTGCCGGCTCTTTCCGGCGTATCGTCTCGCACATTTCTGCCGCTGGAGATCTTCGCTGGCCTTGTGTTTTTGACGCTGGCGTTTTGGTTCTACCAAAAGCGGCGCATCATCGATGCGCGTCGGCTTTTTTTCGCCTCGATCATTTATCTCCCGATCCTGCTCGCGCTGCTTGTGGCGACGAAAGTATGACCAGCCTAGACCTCCAAACGCCGCGACCGCGCAGCGCGGCATCAATCGCTTGGTATGCGACGTTGATTCTCATCCCGCTCTTAACCGCGGCGGGTCTCTTCTGGTTGCGTCACGCGCAACTAGAGCGATCGGCGGCTCGCAC
>JALYXP010000369.1 GCA_030947045.1 Verrucomicrobiota bacterium
CTCCAGAAACGCGAGCGTCGCGAGCGTGCTCTGTTGCGCGTGGAGTTCGCGCGCTTCTTCGAAGTGGAGGAGCGGCGAAACAAAGAACGTTCCGGCCGGGTCGACGATCACGACGCGCTCACGTTCCTTCAGCGTCCGAGCGAGATGAATGCGCTCGATGGCTGCGCCAATCAGCACCGCGACGACAGCAAGGAACCAGAATCGCGCGAGGCGGTCTTTATCGATGAAGACCCGAACGGGGTCGGCGCGGCGTCCCGCAGTCTGCGGCGGCTGCTTTACCGGCGCGGTGGCGCGGAGTTCAGGTGAGATTGTTGCTTCCATTTTCAGTTTAGAGAGTGAAGGAGGAGTTCACGAACGGCGGCGTCGCCCGTCGGATCGTTCTTCTTTGGCTTCTTGGGCCGACGTGATGCGCCGCGCGCGCCGCCTAACGACCCAACTAGATTGCCCATCGGGGAATACGAGCTGCCGCTCATGGAAGCTTCTGCGGCTCCAATTCCCGCAGCCGCTCCGCCGCCGATGATCCCAGCGGCGGCGCCAGCAGCGCCTCCGCCTGCGCTTAGGGAAGCCGCCGCTCCGGCGCCTGCCGTCACGCCAGCAACGCCCGCTGTAACGGCGGTGGACGCGAGTCCTTGGCCGACTTGCGCGCCGGTCGCGATTGCCTTTTGGATAATGATAGGCGCCGCGATCGTGCTGGAGATCAGCCAGATCGCGAGGACTGCGAGGCCCATCAGGTTCTGCAGGCCGTAGCCCGCGCCTCCTGTGAATCCACCAGACGCGAGGAAGCTTTGGTCGGTCATGAAGCTGATCAGACCGGAAGTGAGGAGCGAGGCCGCGCCCCAGCCAATCGGCCAGCAGAGCACGCCCGCGTAGCCGAGAAGGAATCCAACTCCGATCGAGTGCAGCGTTCGCACTGCCAGGAAACCGATGAAGATCGGCGCGAGGGCAAAGCCGACGTAGAGGATGAACTTCTGAACCAGGTAGGCGTAGAAGACGATGACGCTCGCTAGGAAGCCGAGCAGGAGCATCGCGCCCGAAATGATTCCTTCGAAAATCGCCTGCCCATCGAGCATGTTCCACCACGATTTCGAGCCGGTGCTCGTCGGAGGTGGACCTTTGCTTACTTCAAGCGCCTTTTGGTATTGCGCGTAGACGCCTGCCGGATCGGCATGCAGCGTTTCCCGTACTGTGGTGTCGATCGTGGTGCTTACTTCGTTCGACCAAGTCGGCAGGTATGAGAGCACCGCGGCGAACGCGAAGGTGCGTCCAACTGTACGCAGATAAGCACTCGCGCTTCGGTGGCCGGTGATCGTGGACGAAACGACTCCGATCGCGAGCAGCACGAACGCAATCGGTGTCAGGACGCGATTCATCTCGGCGCACTGATTCAGGAAGTTCGGGAACAGGCTGTTGAAGTCGTTCATGCGATGCGCGGTTTACTCGTTAGGCACTACGGTTAGTGACCGCTCGGGAACTGCGGCGGCGTCGTTTCCAGTCGGAACACGTCGCCGTAGCGGCGGAAGCTCTCTTCCATTTGCGCCTGGCGTTCCTCGCGGCGCGCTTGTTCTTCGCGCTCGCGATCAGCGCGATTCTCCACGTCCTGATTCACGACTTGGGCGGCCGCGCGGTCGACTTCGTGATCAACCGTCGCCAGTTCTGCGTTGTAGCCGACGAGGACGCCCGTGAGCTTCTGCGTCTCCGCGTCGGTGGTTGACGCCTGCAGCTGGCCAGTCGTTGAGGCGATCTGACTGCGCAGGTTGTCGCGACGCGAAAGCACGTCGTCGGTGACGCTCTGGAAGTTCCGCGAAGTTTGCTGGATTGCGCCGAACTTCCGATACAACTCGTCCGCTCTCGGCACCCGCATTCCGCCCGGAGTGGTGAACGAGCTACCGAGGCTGTGATAGAGCCCATTCGCGCTGTATTGCAGCGCCTGCACTCCGCTGACGCTTTGCTGTAGCTGACCGATGGTTTGACCAACACCGCTCTGATTGAGGCTGTTCATCAAGCCGTCAGCCCCGACGATGTTTACGAGCTGCTCGGGATTACCGAACGCCTTCACGTACGCTTGGATCTGCTGAAGCTGCTGCGTCAGCGTGTTGATTTGGGTGATCTGGTTTTCGACCATTTGGACATACTTCGCGAGATCGACCACGTGATTGACCTGGTTGTTCGCGATTTGAACTGGGTCGATAACCGCGACCTGTGCGCGCGCCAACGAAGCAGCGACCAAGAAGACGATGAGGGAGAGGAAGGATTTCATAAGCGGGGATTGACTATTCCTGAATACGAATGGTTGCGGTGCTCGGGGCGAGAATGACGCCGTTCTCCTGACGTTCTGGCAGTGGCACTTCGACGGAACGCACGTGCATATGGTCATCGCCTTGTGGACCGAGCCGCTGCCGCTCGTTGAGTGATTGGAACTGCTGCTTCGCAGAGTCGCTACGTGCTTTCTCATATCCGGCATCGTAGGACTTGTTTGCCGTGGCATTGCTCCCCGCCTGGAGCGACTCGCTCAGCAGCACGCCGCCG
>JALYXP010000378.1 GCA_030947045.1 Verrucomicrobiota bacterium
AGGCATCCGCGCGACGCGGTGCGCCAGGCCTCTGTCGCCCGACCCGAGTCGTCGCCATGCGAGAAGTGCATGGTCTTCGAGAAAATGTAAGGGCGCAGATGTTCATACCCCTGGCAACCTCGAAAGCAGTTCGAGATTGCGAGGCTTAGTAGTGGATAGGTGGCGGGCCGCAAAACACTTGCTACGGTGTCAGCCGTGACTTGGGCTCGGCACGTTGCCAATGCCCGCCTCCCGCTTTTGACCGTGCCCAGATCTGCCATTGTTGTTACCTCCATTTCCGCACCGAACAACGTGCTGCGGGCGATCGCCACGGGGGCGCAGGAGAACGGGTTTGAATTCGTCGTGATCGGCGATTCGAAAAGCCCGGCCGAGTTCGAACTCGGAGGCTGCGATTTCCATTCGCTCGACCGGCAGCGTTCCAGCGGGTTCCGCTTTGCGGAGCTTTGCCCGACGAAACACTACGCGCGCAAGAACATCGGTTATCTATTGGCGGTTCAGGCTGGCGCGCCGCTGATCCTCGAGACCGACGACGATAATTTTCCGCGTGAAGGCTTCTGGAGCGATCGGCAGATGCGCGTCGCCGCCCCGACACTGAATGCTGCGGGATGGGTGAATGTGTATCGGTACTTCAGCGATGCGATGATCTGGCCGCGCGGCTTACCGCTCGATGAAATCCAAGTCGCTCCCGCTGATTACGAATCGCTCCCCACGAGCGACACAACGTGCCCGATCCAGCAGGGCTTGGCGGACGAAAACCCTGACGTCGACGCGATTTACCGGCTGGCATTCCCGTTGCCGCAAAACTTCCGACCCGATCGCCGGGTCGTGCTCGGGCCCGGTTCCTGGTGCCCTTTCAACAGTCAGAACACGGCGTGGTGGCCTGAGGCCTACCCGTTGCTGTATCTGCCGGCGCACTGCTCATTCCGCATGACGGATATCTGGCGCAGCTTCGTGGCGCAACGAATCGGTTGGACTAACGGCTGGAGCATTCTTTTTCACGAACCGAACGTCTGGCAGGAGCGGAACGACCACAGCCTGATGCGTGATTTTGAAGACGAGGTGCCTGGTTATTTGAACAATCGAGCGATGGCGCAGGCTCTGGACGAGCTTCAGCTTGCTCCCGGCATGGACCGGATCGCCGATAATCTCCGTATTTCCTACAAGACACTGGTCCGCCGTGGCTGGGTAGGCGAAGGCGAGCTGCCGCTGCTAGAAGCGTGGCTAGCTGATCTTGCGCAGATCCACGCAGGTCGCGGTCACGCGGCTTGATTCGCGAATGCGAGACGTAGCTCTCGCGCCAACTCTTCCAGCTGCGGCTCGAATGTCTCAGCTCCGAACGCAAGTCGCCGGTGCCGCTGCTCGGCGATGACTTCTCGCGGATGGACGCGTTTGTGATGATCGTGCGCGCGGGCTGGGCGACAGCGGCAAGATCCTCTTTCGCGAAGAACATTTGACCCGCGCCGTCGAGCGTCTCCGGAACGGCACTGCTTCCGAACGCAAGCACTAGCACATCGAACCACATCGCTTCGATGAGTGGAATGCAGAATCCTTCGTGCTCAGACATTGACCAAAACAAACTCGCAGTTTGGTAGCAGACCACGAGCGCAGAGTTGGCCATGTAGCCGGGGCAGACAACTGCCCCCTCTAATTCAAGATTTCTAATCAGGTCGTCCAGATAAGCGGGTTAACCATCGCTAGGCTCTGATCCGTTACAACGCCGCGAGCCACAATGTCAGCAACGCGCACATCGAAGAAGCGTTACAGAATCTCTGGCGATTGTTTCGCTTGCGAATCGCCGGAGGAGTTAGCTCATCGCCGGTGCTTCGGCGGTAGCGGCGCGAAGTGATCGTCCACAAGAAAACTAGCCGTCGCCATAGGAGAACGGCACCCATTGCCGCCACAGCGGCGCAGTGAACACCGAATAGCCAAAAGCCAGTAAAGCAGAACTAAAAGCGGTGCGCTTTTTCTACTGACGCCTGGTAAGATTTGTCCTACCTTACCGATTCGTCTCGGGCAAAGGCTCTGCGCGCGGAATATGCTAACTAAGGAACGCGTGAACTCATCCGAGACGGTTGCGCCTTCTGAGGCAGCAGTGGCTTGCCGAGTGCCAATAGTCCGTAGACGCCAGAGGCTGGCTGGAGTGATGCGTCAGGATTGGCCGGCGACGCTGCTCTTTCTGGCCATGGACATCGCTGTCTGGTTTTCGCTTTATAGTGCCGCCGGTTGGCTGCGCGAGGATGCCTTCTACTCGGCGCCGATGCAGTATTTCATCATCGAGCTGATGCAGCTTACGATCGTGATGCAGGCGCTTTTTGTGATCGGTGGCTATAATCGGCACACCGATATGCGGACGCTGATGTACACGACGGAGCATTTCCTGGCAGTGATCGGCGCCGCGGCGATGAGTCTGGTGGTGGTGTATTCCGCCGCGACTTTCGATCAGTCAATGCGCCCAAGCCGTTCCGTGCTCCTGATGAGCTTCGTCGTCTTCGCACCGCTGTCGCTTGGTTATCGGCGACTGGTGCGGAGATTTGTAGAGGCGGCGACGGCTACTCGCGCCTTTCTTGTTGTCGGCAGCGGTGACCTGGCGGCGGAGTTCTATCGCGCCTATCGAACCTCGCCGAATCGCCAACGACTCGAATTCGTCGACATCGAACGGCAACGCGTGGGGGAACATATTCTCGGCCCGGGGTCTCCGATCATCGAGGGAGACCTGGCGACGAAGCTGGCGAATCTGAACGAGCGGTATAGCGGCGTCGTGTTAGCGGAGAGACTTGATCGCCTGAAACCAGAGCTGCTCGAGCGACTGGTTCGAACGCAGTTTCTCAATGCGCGTGTTTATACTCTGGAAGGTTTCTACGAGGCGCACTGGAAGTATGTGCCGGTCGATTCAATCGATCCATTCTGGCCGCTCCAGATGGGATTCCAGCTCGCGAACGCGTCGCCTTACCACTACTTGAAACGACTCTTTGACCTAGCGTTCTCGGCCGCGGCTCTGGTGCTTTGTGCCCCGCTGCTCGCGCTGATCACTCTGCTGGTCTGGTGGCAGAACGGACGACCAGCTATTTTCCAACAGCTACGGCTTGGGCGGGAAGGCCAGCTCTTCACGATCTACAAGTTTCGCACCATGGCGGCGCACTCACAGTCAGGCGAGCCGGATATCTATACGCGCAACGGAGATCCGCGGATTACGACGCTGGGCCGCTGGTTGCGCAAGCTGCGCCTCGATGAGCTACCGCAGCTCTGGAATGTATTGCGTGGCGACATGAGCTTAATCGGCCCGCGCGCGGAGTGGATTAAGTGCGCCGAGCGCTATGAGAAGAGCATCCCGTTTTACCACTTCCGGCATCTGGTGAAGCCGGGCATCACTGGCTGGGCGCAGGTGAATTACCCCTATGGCGAGAGCGATGAAGATGCGTTGGAGAAGCTGAAGTATGATCTTTATTACATCCGGCGTTACTCGCTGAAGCTCGATGCGATGATCGTACTGAAGACGGTGCATACGATGCTGTTCGCGCGCGGGCGCTAAACGGCTCGGACGCACAGAATCAGTTTCGGACCGCGAATTGCGAGTCGCAGATGTCAGAAGGTCGGGTCGCTGCAGCCAGGCACTGTCGTGCACGCAGTTCAGACTTCTCATTCGTCGTGCCGCGAGCAGTATCGGCTCATGAAGAAAGCGCTGGAGCGGCGGACAGAAGCTTTTGTTGCGCAGGTACTCGCGACGGTCGCGACGTGTCCCCGTTCGGCCGCCGACGGTAACGAAAGTCGTGAGCAAGGCCGAGCGAGTTGAAAATATCTCGCAGTTCCGCAATTCGCAACGCCACGCGGTTGCTCTTCCTCTCCACTCTTTTTTACGCGCCGTGGGCTTATGGGTGTACGACGGCGGAGTCAATTGTAGGACTTGATTGGCTGCTCGGCGCAGTTGTCGTGCTTTGGTTGGGAGACCTTTTGATCAGGAGAGAGCGGCCTCATGCGCCGACAACTCTTGCCATCCTCGTCGGGCTCCTTCTCGCGTTTGGCTGGGGAATGGCGCTGAACGGCCGCGCGGTTTACGACCCTGTGTTCGCCGTCTTTATGCCCGCAGCTCACAGCATCGCAGCGCTGCCGGGATCATACGACGCGGTGAATAGCGTCGCGTTCATGATCCGTTGTACGGTGTTGCTGCTGTCGCTGTTATTTGTCGCGGACCTGGTGCAAAGACCACAATGGCTGCTGCGGCTCTGGTATGCCGTTGCAGCAGCGGGAGCGTCGATCGCGCTGCTCGGATTAATCCAAAAAGCCTCCGGGGCCCGGATGATCTTCTGGGGCGATTGGCTCGCGACCGAGCCACCGAGTTTCTTTGCGGCCTACTTCTATCACGCCAACGCCGGCGCTTACCTGAACCTAGCATTTCCGCCAACTGTCGCGCTGGCAGCGAGGGCATTTGGAACACCGACTTCCCCGGTCGTCAGGGCGTTGTGGGCGACAGCTGCGCTGGCGGTGACGGTAGCTATCCTCGCGAACACTTCACGAGCCGCGCAGTTCCTCGGTGTTTGCCTGATGCTAATTGTTCTGGTGATGTCGCGCCGGCAGCTTAGCCGGGCGATTCGCGGCGCGGAGAAGGGGACGCTTATCGTTGGCGCAATGGTCGCGATCGTCGCGCTGTATGCGGTCGCGCAGGCGAGTCGTCTGGACAAGCCTTTTAAGCGGTGGGCGGAGACGAGCTCATCGGTGGCGAAAGATTCGCGCTGGGGTGCGACACTGACAGCGTTACCGGCGGCGCGAGACGCGGGGTGGTTCGGCTTTGGGCCGGCTAGCTTTCGATCAGTGTTTCCGCACTATGTCGAGGCGCCCGAGAGCAAGGTGGAAGGCACATGGCGTTTTCTCCACGAGGATTACCTCCAAACGATTATCGAGTGGGGCTGGATCGGGGGAACGCTCTGGGCCGTACTCTTCTTCGGAGGGATGATGGTGGCGTGGCGAAACTTCTATCGCGCGCGCGAGACATGGCTGCCGCGACAACGCGTTCTCATTCCTTTGCTCTTACTCGCGCTCGCGAGCGTCGCAGTGCATGCGCTGGTTGATTTCCCGCTGCAGATCGCGTCGATCCAGCTCTACGTCGTGACTTATCTCGGGGTGTGTTGGGGAGCTTGCTCATGGAAGCAAGAAGAAGGGAAACATGTGAAATTAGAAATTAGAAGTAAGCGGAGTTAGAAGAGATCAGGGGCTTCTACATCACCGTCCTACTTTCTAGTTTTCTTTACGTATCCACCCGCGTACGACCCTTCGCCGGCGCCGTAACCATGAGACGCGTAGTAGTAATAGTAACCCGTCCCGCGCCGCCGTGGCAGACGGTTCAGGACGACACCTGCGGGGCGTGTGCCCGAGCTGCCGAGTAGGGCGATGGCGCGCTGCACTGCGTTGCGCGCGGTGTGGCTGGCGCGAACGACGAGGCAGACGCTTTGCACGTATGACGTCATCAAGAGGGTGTCGCTCACGGCGAGGACGGGCGCGCTGTCGATGACGACGCGGTCATACACCTTGGCCGCTTCGCTCACCATTTGCGCGAAGGCAGTCCCACTCAGCAATTCCGCCGGGTTCGGCGCGCGTCGACCGCCTGCGATGACGCAGAGTTGGCCGCCGGT
>JALYXP010000402.1 GCA_030947045.1 Verrucomicrobiota bacterium
TTCTACATTGGCGATGCTGTGAAAGCCGGCGACAAAATTCGCGCGGTTTGGATCGCTGAGGACGTTGGAGACGCGGCGCCGAAAGGCACGAAGATCGATGAGGGGACGCTTACCGCAGCGCAGGACAATCCGAGCGACGCATTCTCGCTCTCGAAGCCGACGAAAGGCTGGCCGCTCGGCAAATATAAAGTCGAATTTTACGACAACGATAAGCTCGCTGAGACGCTGCGCTTTACGATCGGCGACGATGCGGCCGCGGACACGGACGATAAGTCGGACGACTAGCCGGCGCGTCTGCTGGAATCTCGAGATCAGCCGTTCTTCAGGAACGTCCACTGACCGTTTTTGAGGAACCCGATCTTAGCGCGGCCGTACTGGCGGTACTCCGCGTAGCGGGAATCATCAACGTGTGAAAAGCCAACGGCCATGATGCCATCCGCGATCTTTTAGATCAGCAGGTGCACATCGATCGAGCTGACGTGGATATGGCTTTCGGTGTAGTTCAGGCCACTCACCTCCATCGAGTGTGCGAGCGCCAAAGCGACGTCATCGAATGCACCGACGGCATCACAGCGGACGACGCGAGCACCGGCAGCCTTTAAACCGTTAATTGGCGCCCTTACGACGATCCATGCTTCGAGCGGGGAGATCGCCAGTGATTTATAAAATTTCGCGCTGACGCCGCTGCGTTGCGCCTCGCGAGGCAACCCAGGGCAATCGAGAAAGGTGCGGATGTTGGCGGGCTTCCGCACGGTGGTCGGCGGCACTGCAGCGAGGCATGAACCCGACGTGACGACCGGGACAATAAGCAGTCGAACAAGATATTTCATCACGCACCGCGGGGACGGCGGCCGAGATACATGCGGTTGCAGTTATTCGCCAAGCACGTTCTTCCGGAATATTACGGCGAACGATTCCACCTGTCGCGCCTTCTCGAGCGAGCTGCGGCGAAGAGAGGCGGGGGCGGGAATCGAACCCACGAATAGCGGTTTTGCAGACCGCTGCCTTACCACTTGGCTACCCCGCCATTTTGAGAACGGCAGGTTATGAGCGTCGCGGGAGGGTGTCAACGCGACCACCTGTCGCATTCGCAGATGACGTCGCGCAGTTCACGTTCGACCGTATCGAGAACGCATGACCGCCCGCCGAAGCTCGACTATTTCATCTGACCTCTTCGAACGGGCGCAGCGTCGTATCCCCGGCGGCGTTAATTCGCCGGTCCGGGCATTTCGCGGTCTCGAACGCGAGCCATTTTTCGTGGAGCGCGCGAAGGGCGCGCATATCTGGGACGCGGACGGGAATGATTACATCGATTACGTCGGCACGTGGGGACCCGCGATTCTCGGCCACGCTCCTGATGTGGTCATTAACGCGGTGCGCGAGGCGGCGGCGCGCGGCGTCAGTTTCGGCACGCCGAACCCACTCGAGGTGGACATGGCCGAGCTGATCTGCAGCTGGGTGCCATCGATCGAGAAGGTGCGCATGGTCAACAGCGGCACGGAGGCTACGATGTCATGTCTTCGGCTGGCGCGCGGGTTTACCGGCCGCGATAAGATCATCAAATTCGAAGGCTGCTATCACGGCCATGTCGATTCGCTGCTCGTGCATGCCGGCAGCGGCGCGCTCACTCATGGGCAGCCGGATAGCGCAGGAGTCCCGGCCGATTTTGCGCGACTCACGATTTCGCTCCCTTTCAATGATTCCGAAGCGGTACGCCGCGCGTTTCGCGAGAACGCCGGCAGCATCGCTGCGGTTATCGTCGAGCCGATTCCTGCGAACGCTGGATTGTATCTTCCGCACGACGGATTCCTCCAGACACTCCGGGATGAATGCACCCGCGCGGGCGCGCTGCTGATCTTCGACGAGGTGATGACAGGCTTCCGCGTGGCGCGCGGCGGGGCACAGGAGATCTATGGCATCAGCCCGGATCTGACCGCGCTCGGGAAGGTTATCGGCGGTGGGTTGCCGGTAGGCGCTTTCGGCGGACGCGCCGAGATCATGGATCAGCTTTCGCCCGATGGTCCCGTCTACCAGGCGGGGACATTAAGCGGCAATCCGCTCGCGATGGCCGCGGGCCTTGCGCAACTGCGCGAGCTCGACCGGATCAATGCGTGGAAGCTGCTTGAGGAGCTCGGCGCGCAACTCGAAGCCGCGATGCGTGACACGCTGGGAACGGTGAAAAAGCCGCTCACGTTTCATCGAGTTGGATCGATGTTTTGCCTTTTCTTTAGCGAGGGACCTGTGACCGATCTCGCAACTGCGAAGCGCAGTGATCGCAGCGCGTTCGCTCGGTATTTTCGTCATTGTCTCGACGCCGGCGTTTACTTCGCGCCATCACAATTCGAAACGGGCTTTATCTCGACGGCGCATAGCTCTGTCGAGATCGAGAAAAGCGCGGCGATCGTACGATCGGCGCTTACCGCAGTGGATTAGCCGACGGGAATAGGCGCGGATATTCCTGTTGCATCGGGCCGCATATGTCTATCTATTGTCTAATGGATACGTCACCAATGTCTAATAACGCAGCGCCGGTAGTTTTCGATGACTCCGAGTTGCTCAGGAAGACAGCTCTTGGTGACCACGGCAGCCTCGCGCAGCTGCATCAGCGATACTCCGGCGTGTTGATGGCGACCGCGTTTCGCGTTT
>JALYXP010000413.1 GCA_030947045.1 Verrucomicrobiota bacterium
CCGCTCTTCGTGATCCCGGTGAGTGCACTGAGCTACCTTGCGTGGTGGATTCAGCGACGGTGTAACCGGCCTAGCCGGCCACGCTGCGAACATGACCGAGCCGTTACGCAGCACATCGTGGCGATCGCAATCATTGCGGTGTTTGTTTTTCCCCTTGCAATTGATCTTCTACGAGGCGCGGACAGTAATTTCAGACTCATTCTGACTCATCTTTCCGAGCACAGCGGTGAACGCAAAACAGTGACGCAGTCGCTGCTTTATTTCGCAACCTTCGTATGTCGCGTCGAACCGCAGCAGTTCTGTGACGTCATGAGCAACTCCAGTTTTCGGTTCCTTTGGGACAAGTGGTATCTGCTCGCCACCTGGATTGGCGGGGCGGTCCTGACAATTACTCTGCTCCTGAAACGGAAGCCTCGGAGCACCGGGAGGACGGGTGCTTTCGTCGTCGCGCTTGCCGCGATGCTTTTGATAGTCACCGTGCTAACGATCGTCTGGGGTCGCTTGCAGACAGGTCCCATGGCTGGGTTTAACTCATACTTCAATTTCGCGATTCTCTATGTCGCTTTGCTAATCTGTGCGATTGCAATCTCGTCGCTGCCGCGCTTGGCGTCGTCAAACCATGTCGCGCGCGCAGGTTTCGCGTTGTCGCTTCCGCTCTGGTTCCTCGCCTCTCACAACTTCAGGAGCGGACCCGATTTCCCACAGGAGCCTCGCTGGACTGAGGAACGACAGCATGAAATTGAAATCGCGGCGCGAGCCGACAAGCAGCCCGGAGCCACCAAATTATTGCTGTTTGAAGCTAACGACTGGCCGGAGGCCGTGCGGGTTGCTCTCGCATTAGATCGAATGCGCTGTCGATATCGTGTTGATGTCGCCTGGGAACTTATTTTCGGTCGAGGACGTGGCGTCGAACTAAGGCAAGCGCTCTATAATCGGAACATGGCCATTTGGACTGTCCGCAGCTCTGGCCCCGACTGGCTGGCGACGCAGCCTCACAGTGTAAATCCCCGGGGAGAGGAAATCCTGTTCTCGACTGCGCAGGTAAACGCGAAGCATTACATCAACTGGGGATGGGATATCTCAGAGGGTCCTTATTCGTTTAGTGTAGCTAAGTCTGCATTCCTCCGGTTTGTGCCGCAACCGGCCAGCGCCCCCGTGTTAATTGAATGTGACGTGCAACCTTCGAACCGCTATCAAGCGATGGTTGTAACTTTTAACGACGAAGTGACAAAGGGCTTTGAGATCACAACTGAAACCACCGCCGCCCTCGAAGTTCCTGCGTCGGTATGGAATTCAGCAGGCAGCGCGGTGTTAAAATTTGACTTCCCGAATGCGGTTTCGCCGCTGGCGGCCGGGGTCTCTGAAGACCCTCGGGAACTCGGATGTGCCTTCCAGCGCATTCGGTTTCGCTCTGTGCCCTAACCAGCTAAGCCGCTCTGCGAGATACTACCCTCTTTTGTAATCGCCGCGGCTAAGGTGTTTTTCGAGCCAGATGTAGAGGCAGATGAATAGGTAGCGACTCCCCATTTCCTTGATCTTCAACTTCGGGACCCCTGTGACGCGATTGCGATAGGTATTCGGCATGCTGGTCCATCGATAGCCGCGCACAATCGCTTTCAAGGGCAGCTCTACTGTGAGATTGAAGTGCGGTGAGATCAAAGGACGGCATCCGTCGATCGTCGTCCGCCGGTAAGCCTTAAAGGCATTTGTGAGGTCATTGTGGCGAATGCCGAACAGCACTTGCAAAAATAGGTTTGCGAGCCGGTTCAATAACAGTTTGAAGCGGGGATACTCAATCACGCCGCCACCTTTCATAAACCGGCTGCCGAACACGCAATCGTAGCCTTCGTTCAGGATCCGCCAGAATCTTACGACGTCGCGCGGGTCGTCTGATTCGTCTGCCATCATGATGACAACGGCGTCGCCTTGCATCTGATTCAGCCCCCAGATGATCGCTCTGCCAAACCCGTGCGCGCCGGTATTCTGACTCGGCGCAAGAGTTGGAATACGGGTCCGCAGCTCTTCGAGGATTGACCACGTGCTGTCGGTGCTGCCGTCGTCCACGACGACGATCTCGTGCGGCACCTTTTGCAGACGCAGTTCGGTATGCAGATGTTCCACGGTCGACGCGATGCAGCCTTCTTCGTCGCGCGCCGGGATGACGATCGATAACAGGGAAAGCGGCGGAGCGTTCGGATCAGGCGGCTGCTTCATAAAGGGGCGGAAAGATCGAGCCAATGCTCGTGCTGCTCGGCGTGCGCGGCGATCTCTTCGAGAAGATCAGGCAACGAAGTCTCTGGCCGCCAGTCCCACGCTGATTCGGCTGCCCGAGCATCCATTACAACCCACGGCAAATCATACGGTCGCGGAGTCGCATCAACCCCGACGTCGTGCGTGCCGAAACGCGCTGCGCACCAGTCACTCAATTGCGCCAGCGACATCGCGTTCGCCACGCCGCCACCGAAGTTTAAAGTGCGCGGCTTTGCGGGCGCAAGTTCGCGAAATTGCCGGAGCAACAGTGGGACAAGGTCGCGCGGATGCAGCGCATCGCGCACCTGAAAGCCGCGGCCTCCAAAACCGATGTACTTCAGAGGACGGCGACGCAGATATGCATTGATCCAAAACGCGAAGATCCCCTGGTCGGCGCGCCCAAATTGACCGGCGCCAGCGAGGACGCCGCAACGGTTGATCCAGACCGGAAAGTCGAAGGCGCGACCGTATTCGAGCGCGAGGCATTCCGAGGCAAGCTTCGTGCTGCCGTAGAGCGAAATTGGTGCGGCGGTGGAAAATCCTTCAGCAATCCCATGCGTCGATAAGCCCGCTGGTGCGATGGTGTCGGTGGCTGGCCGAAACGCTCGATCCACTTCGTCCACCTTGAGTTCGGCAAGTGGCTCGATCGCATAAACCCGGCTGGTGCTAAGCAGGATGCACCCAGCGCGGTCGCGCTTGGCGAGTTCCAAGATGTTCACCGTGCCATAGAGGTTGTGCTCGATAAGCTGGCGGCTACTGGTCAGGCCATCGACTCCCGCGAGGACGCTCGGATTTGCAGCGGCATCAAGGATCCAATCCACTCGAGGCAACATTTCCATGTCGCTCGGCGCGCGAATATCAGCGTGCACGAGTTTCACGCCGCGCTTGCGCAGCGGCTCGCGCATCGATTCGCTGCCGGGGCGGATAAAATTGTCGAATCCGACAATCTCAAGCGTTGGATCGGCATCGAGCAGCCCGTGAGCGAGTGTGCTCCCAACAAAACCGCAGATACCTGAGATTAGCAGCTTCACGCGAACGAGGAGATCAAGTCGACCGAGCAGTGGAATTCACAGGGGGGTCACGCTATACGGCGGCGTGGAAATTTGCACTGAGTTTTCCCGCTCCGCCTCCCCTTGACACCAGCGGAGAGCGCCAGCACCATCGCCGCTGGTCGCGTCGACGTGAGCGCACCGCAAAGACTGCCGATGGGAACTGAGTCTCTTCAACAACAACGCGCCCCCGAACACGCAGACAGATCGTTTGTGCAGTCCCGCTCGCAGAGCTGGCGCAGTATCCCTCGGTCACCAGTCGTGCGCGACGTGCTCGTTCCCTTCATCGCGACGCGCGTAATGCTTTCGTTCGTCGGCTGGCTGGCATTGCTGTCATTCCACAACCTACCGGCGAATCCAGGTAGCTGGGAGCTAAAGCCCGGGGGGGAGATTGCGGTCGCGGCACCTTACCTATCCACGACGAGTCATCCGTTCCTGAACATGTTTGCGCGGTGGGACGGCGGCTGGTACCACTCGATCGCAAAAAGGGGCTACGAATTCGTCCCCGGTCGCCAGTCGAACACCGCCTTTTTTCCGCTCTATCCGATGCTGATGCGCGCGGTCCACACGTTTATCCCGTCGGACTCGGATGCGGCGTGGGTGCTCGCGGGAATCATCGTGTCGAACTGCGCGTTCTTCGCCGCCCTTTGTTATCTCCGGCTCCTTGTGCGGATGGATTTCGACGACAAGACTTCAGCTCGCGCCATCCTGTATCTGTTGGTTTTTCCGACGACCTTTTTCTTTTTCGCGCTCTACAGCGAATCCGTCTTTCTCGCTACGACGGTTGCGGCCTTCTACTATGCACGGCGGCAAAAATGGTGGGTTGCGGGGGCATGCGCGGCAGCTGCGACACTGAGTCGATCGCCGGGCATTCTGTTGATCGCACCCTTAGCGCTCGAGTACGCGATGCAGCGTCATTTCCGGTGGCGGGAGATCCGGGCTGACCTCCTCTCGTTAGGCATGATTCCAGCGGCTTTCGTGGCACATCTGCTTTACCTGCGCTGGAGCGTGGGAAACATGCACGCGATCCAGGATGCCCAGGCGGCATGGGGTGGAGAATGGGGCACGTTCTCCGCGCCGTGGACCCCGCTGGTGCGCTTGGTCCGGGACCCAGTGATGTTCAATGACGGGATGAACTTCGGGTTCGCCGCCGGAATACTGCTTCTCGTAGCTGTTTCCGCCGCGCAGCTGAGGCTGAGCTACGGCCTTTACGCGATCACAGGTTTTTGGTTCATCACTTCCTGGGGCACGTATGAGTCAATGCCGCGCTACGTGCTGGTTCTGTTTCCCGCTTTTGTGGTCCTAGCGAAATGGGGCCGCAACCGCGCTTTCGATCGCGCTTACC
>JALYXP010000416.1 GCA_030947045.1 Verrucomicrobiota bacterium
GTGGAGCGCGACGCCATAGCCAAACAAGGTGGCGACCCTCGGGTCCAACTTCGGGCGCACCTCCTCCATGGCCGCGATCAACCCGATGGCTCCGCGAAAAGCGCGATCGGCTGCGTCCGGATGCGGATTGGGCGCGCCCCAGTAACTCAGGAATTGGTCACCCAAAAAATGTTCCATGCTGCCGTCCTCCGCCAGGATAGCTCGTGTTTGGGCTTCGAAGATTTGGTTAAGCAAGGTGAACGTCCCGCTGGCTCCGAGGCACTCCGCGATCGGGGTCGAGTTACGCACATCGGTGAGCAGGACGGTGACCTCGGCCTGCTGCGGATCCATCGACCCCGGATTTTTTAGCACATGCTCCAGGATGTGGGGCGAGAAATAGAGACTCATGGTAGCGCGGAGTTTAAGGCGTTGCACAAATTCATAGCTTTGGCGGCGACCGAGCTCCACGAAGGCCGCAAGGCTCCAGACCGCGCTTGTCGTCACCAACCCTAACACCCATCCCGCTTTGATGATAAAGAAGGCGCTGAGCACGGCTGCCACCGCCAGTCCGAGAATCCAAAGCAGGAGCAGGGGCAATGTGCCACGCCACAAATTCACGAGCGCGCCACATAACACTAACGAGAGAAGAGCTAGCGCATCAGCCCAGTGCGGACTCCGCCGGATCCATTTGCGCTGCATCAGATCATTGAGCGCGGTTGAATGGAGGATAACCCGCGGCTGGTTTGCGCCTAACGAGGTGGTGCCGACATCCCCGAGCCCAGCACCCTGGTAGGCGACAAAAACGATCGCATTGCTCAACGGCTGGGATTTGGCTTCCCTGCTGCTCTGGTAGAGCGAGTCCAACTGCGCGACGGTGTAATGTCTGAAAGCTGCGGGACCGGACCCAGCCCAGGGGCTTCGGAAATTCAAGAGAACTGGATCGAGCTTCAGTTGTCGCGGCTCCACCGACGTGAAATCGCTCGAAATCTCGTCCCACTGTAGGAGGTCAGCCCGCGGCGAAGTGACCCCTGTTTCCCAACTGACATCGCGCCATGCGAGATAGGAAGCGAGTGCCAGCGAAGGTTCTCCTCGTCCGCCGGAATTGACCCGATGGACATATTCGTAACGCCGCAGGACGCCGTCTCCATCCGGTTGCACATTGATCAACCCCGACGGCAGAACTCGTTCACGAAATGGAAAAGAGCGAACGCGCTCCTCATTTCCGTCCGTGAAAGATGGCAGGAAAGCCTCTGCAAATAGAACGCGCCGGCTTTCCGTCTTCGCACGCTCCACCTCCTGCAGAATCGGCTTAGCCATGGCCCGGTCTCCGCGCCCGAAGACGACATCGAGCGCCACCACCCGCGCACCTAATTCCGTGGCTTGCCGGATGATGTTCGCAGCACTTCGATACTCCAATTCGAGAGTGGGCAGTTTTTCCAAATCTGCCCGGGTCACATCCACGTGAACGATGCTCGGATCAGCCGGCGGAGCCGCGCCCATCTCGTAGCGCCACCGTAAAATCTGACCGAACCACCGCATCTCAAGTGCTTCCAAGGGAGTTCCAGCGAGCAGTACCCACGCAGCTGCCGCGCCGCAAACCGCCAGGAGGAGGGGCCAGGGCGAACGTAACCAGACATGCTCGCCGGTCGGTTGAGACAAGGCGCTCTCGGCCGCCGTCACGGCGTTGGCGAACCCTTTGGCGCCGATTCGCTCGAAAGGATCAACACGCCGGGCCGGTCATCACTGAAGTCAATACTTTGCGCGAACTGTCGCCACGGAAACGCGGCCGCTCCTCCACGAAAAACTCCTCCCACTTCGGGTTCGGTGATCGCGGCTTGATTCACCTTTTCCTTTGCATTCGTGATTCGCCCGATCAGTTCACGTAACTTCGCTGCCTGCATACCCAGAAGACGCTCGTCTGTTTTCGGCGCCTGCATGGCCGCGACCAATTTTGTGATATCCTCCCGCTCCTTCGACCCGGACGGAAGGAACAAAACGTAGAAGTCGAAAGGCGTGCTTGCTGCCGACCAATCCCAGGTCACCGGCGCGATCGGGAGCTCGACCTCCTCGAACTCGTCTGGGACCTGGGAGATCTGCGGTCGCCAGCCGTTCACGAGCTTTCCATCTTTAGATAACGCAGCGACGAGCACTGTGCATTTATTGCTCGCGTCGATGTGCGCCTTCAACTGTTTGCCCGCGCCGGGCGGAGTGGAAATCCGGAAGGGTTCCTCCTTGGCGGGCGGACCAGATTCGACGACCGAAAAGCAGACGCGGCCGTGCGGTTTCTCTTCGTCTGCGGTCGCCGCGTGGCTTAAGAAAGCGATCGGTAACGCGCCAATTAAAAAATATAGGATACGCATAGAGGGTGGACGCTAAAATGGCTCAAATCTTGGACGACTGAACTCGGCCCCATTGCGGAGAAAATCATCACGGCCGCCGATTCTGTCGTGAATCCATCCCGCGCGCAAGCCACGTCATGCGACCCAATCTCTCAAGCCTCCCCGGGCTTGAAGCGGTTTTTTCACCACATGGACTCTGGGGCCCAATTCCCGCGGTCTCACTACTCGCAACCCGGCCGACCTTCGCTTCCGGATTCAGGCGACTAAGGCATCGGAAGCGGACTCTATCCAACTGACTGCGACCTACGCTTTCGCGGCGGTAGCCGCGTGATTATTTGGGCAAGATGCTCACGCGATCTGTTGCGTGGGAAAGCGTCGTCCTTTCGAGCGTTCACCTGCATAACTCTGTCCGTCCCTCCATCCTGATCGAGAGTAAGCGTTAGCAGATAACGTGAACCACAATTCTGTCGCGAAGACTAAGAAGCAAAGGGATCCTTGTCTTTCCTAAACCTGGCGCCGCGGTAACACAGGTTTCCTCCGCAACGACACGAAAGACAGGCCGGTTACTCTAACGAAACCCAAGCTTGGAGTTTTTGAACTGGCCTAAGTATCGACGGCACGCCGGGGCGAGATATCTCAGCCTTGACGCGCGCTGACGGGTAGTCGGCAGAACACGGCGCTCAAATCTCCACGCTCACATATCCACGACGCGCCGCTAGCTATAGGTGACTCACGTATAGCATCTGGTTCCTGTCCATCTAACACATCGTGGCGGAAACAGCGGAGCAGCTCCTGAGACACGGAATGTGGCGCGAAACATGGACTTCAGTTAATCATGGTCATTGTCTGGCTGGCTGAAATCAGATTCGCGGAGGAGCGCAAGCCGCTGCAGCCACATGCCGGTTTAGCTCGCCGGAATCCTTGGAGAAGAGATAGATGGCGAAGGCCGCTTCATCGGCCCGGCCTGAAACGCCAGCCAACTGAAAGAGATCCGCAATAACCAGGCTTTGTTTTACGACTTTTCCTTTGTTGCCACGGAGGCTAAACTAGCTCGCCTGGATACGAGAAACGTTCCCCCCCGGTGAGACCGCCCCAGCTGAAAGCAAACTTCTTTTTGACGGTTCGAACACTCGGGCTTGCTATTAGGGCCGCGAATATCCAATGACCAGGAGGCATCGCGCGGCCGTCGATAGTGCCCGGCCCGGCGAAGCGTCATTGCCTTAACATATCTGAAAGCCAAACCATGAATATCGCTCCTGAATTGATCGGCCTCGAGTCTCAAACCACCAAGGAAGAGGCCGCGGCGCATTTCGAAACGCTGCAGAAGAAACTCGTGCCGCTCTGGCACTCGATCCAGTCGTTCAATGAAGAGGAACAAACGATTGTAGTCGCCCCCTCGATGACGGTCGAGATGGCGGGCACGGGGGCCGAGGTCCAGGCCTACGAAGAGCGATTCCTCTTCCTCCTTCTCCTCTTGAGCCAGCCACGGGCACGCATGATCTACGTCACCTCGCAAACAATCCATCCGAGCGTGGTCGAATACTATCTTGACCTTCTGCCGGGGGTGATCCCGTCGCACGCGCGCCGCCGTTTGCACCTAATCGCCCCGCTTGACGGTTCCGCCCGCCCGCTCAGCCTCAAACTGCTCGAGCGTCCCCGCCTGATCGAGCAAATCCAAAAGCTAATTCCCGACAAGGAGCGGGCACACCTCATCTGCTATAATACGACTTTTCTGGAACGGAATCTGGCCCTTCGTCTCGGCATTCCTATGTATGGCGCCGACCCGAAGTTCTTCTATCTCGGGACGAAAAGCGGATGCCGTCAGCTCTTCGCCCGCGCCGGCGTAACACATCCGCTCGGCTTCGAAGACTTAAAAAGCATCGAAGATGCAGCCGCCGGACTGGCGCGGATGCGCGCGGAGCGCCCTGCCATGTCGCAGGCAGTCGTGAAGCTGAACGAAGGGCTTTCGGGCGAAGGGAACGCCCTTGTCGACCTTAGCGGCCTGCCTGCGCCAGGCACTCCTGAGGAAGGCGAGGCCATCGCTGCTCGACTCCGCGAGATGAGGTTCGAGTTAAACACTCTTACCTACGATAGCTACGCGGCAAAGATGATTGAGCGTGGAGGCATCGTAGAAGAGCGGGTCGGCGTCGGGGCGAAGGAAGTGCGAAGCCCCAGTGTGCAGTTGCGTATTACACCCTTAGGAAAAGTGGAACTTCTTTCCACCCACGATCAAATGCTCGGGGGTCCCAGCGGACAAAGCTATCTCGGTTGCCGCTTTCCGGCTGATCCAGCCTACGCTACGACCATCACGCGGGAGGCTGCCAAGGTCGGCGAACTTCTCAGGCAGGCCGGCGTTCTGGGACGGTTCGCTCTCGATTTCGTCGCCAGCCGCTCTGGAGACTCGGACCACTGGGAAAGCTATGCGATCGAGGTTAATCTCCGCAAGGGTGGGACGACTCATCCTTTTCTAACTCTGCAATTTCTCACGGGCGGGAGCTATGACCCGGAAGCAGCGATCTTTACCGCGCCGAACGGGCAGCACAAATACCTCGTAGCAACGGATCACCTGGAGTCTCCAGCTTATCGGAGCTTCACTCCGGACGATCTCTTCGATCTGGTCGTGCGCCGCGGTTTGCATTTCGGCCAAGTGCGGCAAACCGGCGTTGTTTTCCACATGCTTGCAGCCTTGGGAGACGTGGGCCGAGTTGGTTTAACTGCCGTGGGGAACTCACCTGAGGAAGCGCAAGCAATTTACGAAGCAGCCAAGACCGCACTCGATGAAGAAGCTGAGCTAGACACTTTGCCGGCCGGAACGGCGGCATTCTGATGCGGGCGTCGTTTTTTACCTAAACTTTGAAAGCTAAGGTAACGGCCCGGCACTTAGGTTCCTCTTGTTACTGCTCCAGGTAAAGGTGACGAAAGTTCGCTGCGTCCTCCCCGATTGGTCCTACCTCTCGACCGTCCGCTCGTAGGAGCCAATACCAATCGTAACTTCCCGCTCCGAGGAAGTATCGATGCTGCTGAACGATTAAGTTACCCTTGTATTCACCAGAGGTAATAACCTCAAGACTGTTACCCGGGCAGACGAAATGTTCCCTCCCGCTCTTTACCTGGATGCGATGAATAGCACCAGAAGTAGCATAAGCAGCGCTTAGAAAGTAAATGCTCCGCCCGTCGGACGAGAACTGAGGTACTTGGAAGTCCGCTAGCAGGTTGTTCGCTTCACTTCTTTCGACGCCCTCTAGCAGCATCCGAGGGTCTTGGCCTCCTGCTTTTACGATCCAGAGCTGAGTCGCTTCGGACCTGCCGGAGCCCGTCGCGATCTCCTTTCCGGGAGTCGCCCGCACATAGGCGACCGTTTTCCCATCCGGAGAAAGCGTTGGCGCAGAATCCAGACCGCTCTTGGTCAGCTGACGAGGATGCCCCCTCGGTCCCGAATAGATATTGCCTTCTTTTTCCCAGACCTGTCCGCGCGCCGCCTCAGCGTGGACGAGAGCCGCGAGCAGCGGACCGAAAAGCAGCAGTCGCTTCATCCCGAGTCGCTGTGCGCTCGCCTGGAGCATCTGAAGGCACATCGCGATTGATGCTTCGCGTGGAGAACGGGACGTTGGAATCTGCCGCTATTTGAGCCAGAGACCGAGCGGTATTCCCAGCCTGCGATAATCATTCGAGTTAAAGGAGGTTCCGAGCGTCAGGCCGATCCAGGCGCCATGTTCCTTCTTCAAGAACACCCAGGCGGCATCGGCCGCGTTCGCGTCGGCAGGGGCGACTTTCGTCCGCGCATAACTCCCCTCCACTCTCTCTACGACAATATGCATTTTCTGAATCCCGCTGTTTGCGGCGACATAATGCTGGGTCGCCGAAACGATGAGAGCGTGACCGTCAGATTCTGCAATAGACGCCGCGGTTAAGGTAAGACACAGGTAGAAAGCGAGGAGTGATTTCATTTCGTTTCAAAGGGAGACGAACGTTCGTCGGGATCTTGCAGGATCGACTGAAAGCAACTGCTGACTTCGTTAAATCCTATCGGCCAAACCGGGATTAAGTTTGACCGCCCATGCGCAGTTTAACTTAAAGGTTTATCGGCTAGCCGGCATTTGTGGATAAGAGCGCAGGCGCTGATTTTTCGAATCGCGGCATTTGGGTCGCATCTCCGCCAAAGATGAGCACCAGAGATCCGAAGCTCCAGAGAGCGGCCATGGTCCTGGTGCTCTCCTGTCGCGCAGCTACCCGGTGCCCTACTTGAGCGACGCCCTGCTGCTCCACGACCCAGCCTTCCTGATCCGGGAAGAGCGCGCTTCTGAGCAGCCCCACTGCGAGACCCGCCCGTTCAGCTGAGCTATAGTTCAATGCGAGGAGGCTCATGCCCCCTGAGTAACGCCCGCGGACACCATTGATCGCTCCTAGCATGGTCAAAGTGGCAGCGTCGAGCGGTTCGATCTTTTCCAGTTCATATCCGCCAAGCTCCTTCGGCAGCAGCACTTTGACTGCTTGGTTATAAATCGGACCTTCGTGTGGGGCGGCGCCTGCGCTTCCATCGGCGCCCTTACGCCCCGCTCCGTAAAGGAAGAAGGCCAGTGCGAGGACGCCTAAGACAGGGACACTGAGGCATCCGAGTGAGCCGAAGGCAATAAGAAGACCCTTCGTGCCGCCGCTTCTGGGCCTGGCGGATCTCTGACCGGCCGCTGCCGAGGCACGGAGCATTTCGCTCGGAGCTCTGTTCGGATGCGGCGGGACCAGAGGTATAGGCTCACCACAGCTCGCGCAGAAGCTGGCGCTGCTGGTAATAGCCTTACCGCATCGAGGACATGGTTCTGCCATGGCTAAAGCAAGGTTGTTAGGTGTGCCTGAGATGCTCTTTCATCGTTTGGAGACGGTGAAGGTAAGCCGCCTCCCGAGCGAGCGGTGTCTCATACCGAGGAAAGATGCCGCGGGACGTCCGCCACCGATGAAATGCCAGTTCACTCGCAGCTTCGTGAAATCTCACGCTGCGCCGCCAGGAGCGGAATCCTCCATGGGTGATGGCTTGCCAGGATTGACCCAGCCGGCCGCCGGTCGAGCAAAGCGCTTCATACTCGCGCGGCTCCAGAAGTCCGCTCTCGAACTCGGAGAAGAGATGCTCTCGAACAATCCGTCCCTCCTTTCGCAGCGAGATGAAGATGAGAACGAGCAACCCGAGGAACGCCGGCACCATCACCAGGACATAAGCAACGAAAAAGAGAATGCCGAAGGTCGCCGAGAGGTTCCAAAGGGCGTGCAGAAACATGGCGAATCCGAGGCCAATGACCGGCCCAAAAAACTTCATCGGCGAGCCTGTGCGCGCGAGCTGGGCCAGCCCGAGCCCGATCCCGGTCATACTGGTAAAGAGCGGATGCGCGAAGGGCGATACTACTCCACGGAGTATGAAGGTGAAAACCGAAGCGCCGAAGCCCCCGGCGGCCAGCGATCTGCCATAGTAGGAGATGTTCTCCATCATCGCGAAACCTAGCCCGATCATGGCCGCGTAGATAATGCCATCGAGCACGCCATCGAACTCGTCCTTCCTCCAAAAATAAAAAACGATCAAAGCCGTGCCCTTGGCAAGCTCCTCAATGAATGGAGCTGAGATGATCGCGGTCGCGATGTGCCCGTAAGCAGGAACAACCGCGGTTGTAGCGAGATCAAATAAGGTGTTGAGGACGAACGCGAAAAAGCTCGCGACCATCGCGCCCCACACGAAGGCGGCCGCCAGCATCCAGAAGGGTTCCTTTTCAAAGCGATCAATCCAGAGAACCAGCAGCATGTAAAAAGGCAAGGGTAGAAGCGCGAGCACCATCCCGACACCCAGACCCAGAAAGCCGGTCGAAAGCCCTTGCAAGGCGAGAGTAAGCAAGCCCAGAAAAAGCGCGGTTAGACCTGCTGCCACCGCCAGTAGCCATTTGACCGTCCCGCTCTGAGGCATGGGCCTCATACTCGCACCGCCATCCGGAAAGGATCCAAATGCAACCGGGGTGAGTGGTGGCTCCATTACCGGCTCATCTGTTCAGAGTCTGCGAGCAGTCGTCAATGGAATAAGTTTTGGGGCTCAACTTTTGTCTGCTGAACCGAGAAGTGCATCTATCGTGACGGTGTTCAAGCGGGCGGCAGCTTGATTCAAAGAAGCTCTCGCTCCTAGTCAAACTCAACCACCTTTAGGAAAGCGCGTCCGGCTTGTTGAGGAATTAAGCTTTTGGCTTGCTCAAGTGAATGCTCCGGAAGCTAACGAGCTGTAGGAGTGTGTCGGTGCGAAACCGATTTTCCTATTCAAGATAGCGTCTAAAACAGCACTCTTTCTTACCTTGTCATGTTGCGCGGAGCGAAACATCTCTCGCTCTTTCCGGGCATACGCGGCCAGAAATGCTCAGAGATCCTTCGCTTCGCTCAGGATGACAGCCATTATAGAGACCTCATGAGATAGCGTTAGCTGGTCAAACTTTGCCTCGGTGTTCGGTTTAAGACGTGCGTCACATGCACGACAAACTTCATCACACGCCCGCTGCGGAAGCAAGCTATAGGGT
>JALYXP010000380.1 GCA_030947045.1 Verrucomicrobiota bacterium
TCCGGCAGCAGCGGAACGGCGGCAAAAACCGGTTGTCAGGAGCGGCAGATTCCACGATTAGATGGCCCGGCTTTTCGAGGCAGTTCGCCAGTTAAGTCGCCTGCGGTTGCTCCACGTAAGCCGCCCAGCAGAAGCGATATCATCGGAACACTTTTATGAACGAAGTCGAAATTCAGCGGCAGAAGGAAATTAAACAAGCGGAGGAATTGCTCTTTAGCGGTCACCAAGAGCTTGGTTTCGCGAAAGGTTTGTTTCTCGGGAAGTTCGTCGCCGATTGGACAATGCCGTATCCGCGGCTCTCCGCGGCGCAGCAAAAAGATCTCGATACCTCGCTCGCGGAAATCCGACCGATGCTCGACCGCGAGCTCGATTCCAATGCGATCGATCGCAACGCCGACATCCCGCGCAATGTGATTGACGGCCTCGCGCACACCGGCGTTCTCGGCATGACCGCCCCGAAGGAATTCGGCGGGCGCGGCTTTTCGCAAATGGCCTACTGCAAGGTGCTCGAAGAAATCGGTCGTCGGGATGCGTCGGTCTCCGTCTTCACAAACGCGCATCACTCGATTGGAGTCCGCGCGTTGCTTCTGTTCGGCACGAAAGAGCAGCAGGCAAAATGGATCCCGCCGCTCGTCACGGGTGAACAGCTCGCCGCCTTTGCTCTCACCGAAGAGAACGCCGGCTCAGACGCCGCGGCCGTGCAGATGACCGCGACCCCTACGGAGGACGGCAGCGCTTACATTCTCAACGGCCGCAAGCGCTACATCACTAACGTCGACATCGCGAATGTGCTGACGGTGATGGCGCGCACGCCCGTTCCCGGAAAGCCGGGGAAGGATGCGATCACGGCGTTCCTGGTCACGAAAGACATGCCGGGATTTGAGATGATCAACGGCCGGATGGAGAAGCTGGGCATCAAAGGCACCGCGACGGCGACGTTCGAGCTGCGCAATGTGCGCGTGCCGAAGGAGAATATCCTCGGGCCGCTCGGCAAAGGCCTCCGCGTCGCGCTCACTGTGCTCGATTTCGGCCGCACTACTTTCGGCGCATGCTGCACCGGCGCGGCGCAGACGGCGCTTCGCCTCGCGATCGGTCACGCGAATACGCGCAAGCAGTTCGGCAAAACGCTCGGCGATCTCGAGCTGGTGAAGAAGAAAATCGCGCGCATGGCGGCCAACGTTTACGCGATGGAAGCGATGACGAACGTGACCGCGTCGCTCATCGACCGCGGCCTCGAGGATTACATGATGGAGACCGCGATGCTGAAGGTCTTCACGACTGAGCGTTTGTGGGACGCGGTCATGGATTCTTTCCAGATCCACGGCGGCGCGGCGTATTTCACCGACCTGTCGCTCGAGCGCATGATTCGCGACGCGCGCATCAATCAGATCGGCGAGGGGAGCAACGAAGTGCTCACGTCCTTCATCGCGCTCGTCGGAATGCGCGGGCCGGGCATGGAGTTCAAGGAACTGCTCGACACGATGCTGAAGCCCTGGCGGCAGGATCGTATGAAAGCCTGGACAGCGGGATTGAATCGCCTCGGCGCGACCGTGAAGGTGCCGGTCGTCCCGGTGAAAAGCGCCGCCTTGCGCAGCCGCGCAAACGAACTTGGTCGCCTGATCTGGCGCTTCAACTTTGCGGTCAATCGCTCGCTCGTGCTGTATCGCGAGCCGATCATGGACATGCAGCTGGTCCAGGAGCGCATCGCAAACATCTCGATGGAAATGTTCGCCTCGGCTTGCGTTTTGAGCCGGTTGGATGCCGAGATGCAAAGCGTCAGCAGCAACGGCAGCGCCAAGCCTGCCGAGCGCGCGGCGGCGGATTTATTCCTGAAGCAATCGTTCAGCCTGATACGCCGCAATCTCCGTGAGCTGACGGAAAACGACGATCGCGAAATCCTCGAGACCGCGGACATCGTGCTCGGCAAGAAGACCGCGATGAGTGGTCGAAACGGCAGCTAGCGAGAAAGGGCGCGTTGACGCGACCAAACTGCTCTGGTGGGATCGTCTCCGC
>JALYXP010000434.1 GCA_030947045.1 Verrucomicrobiota bacterium
CATCGGGCTCGCAAGCGGCGCCGCTGCGGGAGTGAGCTGCGCTTGCGCGATCGGGAGTGCCATCAGCATGGCCGCCGCTCCGCAGGCGAGATGTTTAAAATATGACATAGGTATGATGAGGTTGAGGACTGCGGAAGTGTCTAAAGCACGAAGCAGACCAACCCTTTCAAACTTTCTGCAGGCGGTCCGCCGCGACTCTTCTGTAGCGGCGCTTTGGAAGCGCCGAATCGTTGCCACAAATCACCCGCAGCGGGCGATGACACACCGCCGCTACAGAAGAAGCTCTCAATTCCCTCCGAGAAGGACCTTATCGTTATCCTTTGGAGTGTAGCTCAGGCCCGAGGGTGAGCGTCGTCGTAGGCGCGCTTCAGGCGTTCGACGGTCACGTGCGTGTAAATCTGCGTGGTCGACAAACTGGCGTGACCTAGCAACGCCTGCACGCTGCGCAGGTCAGCCCCGCCGTCCAGCAAGTGCGTGGCAAAGCTATGGCGCAGCTTGTGCGGACTGAGCGAAATAGGAATCGACGTGTGCCGCAGGTAGCGCTTCAGCACCAGCCAGATGGACCGGGGGGAAATACGTTCGCGCCGGTTATTGATGAAAAGCGGACCGCTCTGCACCTTCGCGCTCGCTCGATAGCGCGACACCGCTTCCAGCGCCGGCGCGCCAACTGGGCAAACGCGCTCCTTGCGTCCCTTCCCGAGCACCCGCACCGACTCCGTATACATATCGACGTCGGCAACATTCAGCGACGCCAGCTCCGCTAACCGCAGCCCACTGCTGTAAAACACCTCCATGATCGCGGCGTCGCGCAACGGCATCCACGCCGGCGCGCTGCGTTCCTTCGGCGTGCGTAACGGCGCCGAGAGCAGCTCATCGATCTGTTGCCGCGTCAGCACGAGGGGCAACTTCTTCTCCGCTTTCGGCAGCTCCAACTCGCGCACCGGATCGCGCGCCAACCCTTTCCGTTCCACAAGAAACCGGTAGAACGTCCGAAAGGCGGAGAACTGCAGACGGATGTAGGAACGCGCCTGCTTCTTCTTCATCGCCGCGAAGAGGTAATCGCGGAAATCGTCCGCGCTGCATGCTGCCCAGGCAGTGTCGCGTTTGTGCAGACGAAACGCCGCGAGCGCCTGCTGATACGCTGTCAGCGTGCGTGGCGACGCGTTCCGCTCGACCTCGAGATAACGAAAAAACTCTTCCGCGCTCGAATCGCGCGCAGCTTCTGCCGCCCTCCCCTTACTCGGGCTTTTCAATCGTCAGACTGCCCGTCGCAGCTGCGGCCCGGCCATTCAACTGACTCTTGAAAATTGGCGGCGGATTGCTGGAGATGAGCGCGTAATCTTTCAGCACAAACTCCGGATAGATCCCGTTGCTCGCCGGTTCGTAGACCTTGTCGCCGCTAAAGTCGCCGTAGAGTTTATACTCGTAGTTGTTATCGATGCCGAAATTCACCTGCGCACGGTCCGGCGCCAGCTTGTGTTTTTCGTTCAACATCACCAGCTGCGCCGTGCTCCACGGGTGCCCTGGCCGCCGCACATAACCCCAGAATTTGTAGACCGGTTTGTAGTAACGCCGGCCGATGTAGTAATTCCCCGGCGTCTCGTTCTGGATCGCCGTTGAAGCCGCGAGCCGCGCCTGCTGAATCCCTTGCGGCCCGCCCGCGCAGCCTGCGAGGAGGAGAGCGATCGCGAGCACGTAAAATAACCCTGTCAGGCGGACGGCGCGTTGCATAATCGTGTCCTTTGTATCGCAGACCGGCGCCTCGCGCAATTCCTGCCTGTTTGCCTGCCATGTCATCCCGAGCGAAGTCGAGGGACCCCGTGGCTAAACCACATGTAGTGCTACGGGGTTCCTCGACTCCGCTGCGCTGCGCTCGGAATGACGGGCGGAACAATCTCATTTTGCATCGCGTCAGCGTCCCTCTAACGTTCGGGCGAATGCTGGAATTGGAAGTCTACGCTGCGGGCGTGCGCGATCTGAACAAGATCCTCGAGCTGGAGCACGAGCTCGAGCCGCTCGCTGGGTTGCGCTACAAAGTCGATCGAAACCACGACGTTGTTTATCTGGAGCTCGACGCGCCCACCGTCTCTTTTCGCGAGATCCGCTCGATTTTTCGGAGGCTGAATCTCGAGCCGCGCTTCATCGGCAGCATCCCGGATGAGCTCCGGCCCAGAACGAAGACTCAGGTTCTCTCGCCATAACCCGCGTCGTGTTGCAGCTTCTTCGCGGATCTTTCGAGGCATGACACGCTTCTTCACCGCGATCGGCGCCGCCGTCGTTTCGCTTTTCACCTACGCCGGCGAATTGGTCGTGCTCGGCGCCGCCACTTTCGGCGCAATCTTCACCCAAAAATTGCGCTGGCGGTTGTTTCTCGACCAGGTGGTCGAGATCGGGTTGCGGTCGCAGCTCGTTGTCGTGATCACCGGCGCATTTACCGGTGCTGTCTTTGCCGCGCAGACGTTCTTCCAGTTCAATAAGCTTGGCATGGGCTCGGCCGTCGGTGCCGTTGTCTCGGTCTCGATTTGTCGCGAACTCGGCCCCGTATTAACCGCGCTCATGGTGACGGGTCGCGTCGGCGCCTCGATGTCGGCAGAAATCGGGACCATGAAAGTAACCGAGCAGATTGATGCACTCCGCGCCCTCGCGGTTCACCCGATCGACTACCTCGTCGTGCCGCGCGCTCTCGCGATGATGGTTTCAATGCCGCTACTCGTCGCTGAATGTGTCGGGGTCGGCATCGCGGCAGGTTACTTCGTGGCGATCGGATTGCTGGAAGTGAACGGCACCTATTACATGGCGAACATGGTGCGCTGGACGCAGATGCGCGACATCGTGATGGCGCTGTCGAAGGCGTTTTGCTTTGCGCTATTGATCGTGTTCATCAGCTGCCACAAAGGGCTCACGACACGTGAAGGCGCGGTCGGCGTGGGCCGAGCCACGACTGAGGCAGTTGTGGATTCGTCGCTCGCAGTGTTGATCTTCAACTTCTTCCTCACGATGGGCCTGAACGTCGTTTTTCCTGCCGGTTATCAATAGCGCAACGGCATGATCGAAGCAGCGCCCACTCCCTCAGCGCGCGTGGCAACGCCGCCACAGCCGATGATCTCGGTCCGTGGCCTAACGAAAAGTATTGGCACTCAAGAAATTTTGCGCGGCGTCGACCTTGATGTCGGGAAAGGCGAGACGCTCGTGATTATCGGGCGCAGCGGTGGAGGCAAGAGCGTGCTCTTGAAGCATCTTATCGGGCTGATGCAACCGGACGCCGGTGAGATCTGGATCGAAGGACAAAACATCCTCGGCTTGAGCGAACGCAAGCTTGCCGCGATTCGGCGCAAGGTCGGCATCCTGTTCCAAAGCGGTGCCCTCTTCGACTCGATGACAGTTGAGGAAAACATCGCCTTTCCGCTACGCGAAGCAGGCGAGCGCGATCCGAAAATTA
>JALYXP010000444.1 GCA_030947045.1 Verrucomicrobiota bacterium
TTCGGGTTCATCGAAACGCCTTACCGGAAGGTGACGAACGGACGCGTGACGGACGAAGTTGATTACCTCACCGGCGATCGCGAAGAGAACTTCCTCGTCGCGCAGGCAAACGCGACCATGGACCCCAAGGGACATCTCACTCAGGAGAAGGTCTCGGTGCGTTATCGCGGCGACTTCCTCGAAGTCGAGCCGTCGAAGGTCCACTACATGGACGTTTCGCCGAAGCAGCTTGTGTCGGTTGCGGCAGGTCTTATCCCGTTCCTGGAACATGACGACGCGAACCGCGCGCTCATGGGTTCGAACATGCAACGCCAGGGCGTGCCGCTGATCGTCAGCGAATCGCCGCTCGTCGGCACCGGTCTCGAAGGCAAGGTCGCGCGCGATTCGCATGCGGTTCTTATCTCGACCGAAAGCGGCAAGGTCGCCTCTGTTACGGCGGACCAGATCGTGATCACAAAAGATGGTCACATGCCAGAAAGCCGGAAGAAACTGAAGACTGATCACGAAGCGGGCGTGCATGTTTACGAGCTGCGCAAGTTCATGCGCTCGAATGCCGGCACCTGCGTCAACCAGAAGCCGATCGTGAAGAAAGGCCAGCACGTGAAGAAGGGTCAGGTTATCGCTGACGGCCCGAACACGCAGAACGGCGAGCTTGCTCTCGGCCGTAACGTGCTCGTCGCCTTCATGCCGTGGAACGGCTACAACTTCGAAGACGCGATCATGATCTCGGAGAAGGTCGTGAAGGAGGACATCTACACCTCCATTCACATCGATGAGTTCGAGATCGGCGCTCGCGACACGAAGCTCGGGCCGGAAGAAATCACGCGTGACATTCCGAACGTTTCCGAAGAAGCCCTTCGTAACCTCGGGCCAGACGGCGTTGTCCGGGTAGGTGCTGAAGTTAAGCCCGGCGATATCTTGGTCGGCAAGATTACTCCTAAGTCTGAGACAGAGCTAGCTCCTGAAGAGCGCCTCCTGCGCGCCATCTTCGGTGAGAAGGCCGCTGACGTTAAGGACACGTCGCTGACTGTCCCATCTGGTACTTACGGCATCGTGATGGACGTGAAGGTCTCATCGCGCCGCGAAATTTCGCGCGAGAAGCTGACGCCGGTAGAAACCAAGCGCCAGCTCAAGTCGATCACGGAAGACAACAAGAAGAAGAAAGAAGAGCTTACTGAGCAACTAACGGATGCTCTCTCTAACATCTTGTTAGGTGAGAAGATCCCGCTCGACGTCGTCAACGCCGAGACGGGCGAGATCATCATCCCCGCCAACCGGAAGATCACCAAAACGCTGCTGCGCAAGCTAGCCAACGTCTACGATCACATCGAGATCGATCCCTCGCCGATCCGGAACAAGATCCGCGAGATCATCGCGAGCTACGAACACAAGTTTGCCGAGCTCGAACTCGAGCGTGAGCGCTCCATGGACCGCGTCGAGAGCGGCGATGATGTCGATCCCGGCATTATCAAGCAGGTAAAGGTCTACATCGCCTCGAAGCGTAAGCTTTCGGTCGGTGACAAGATGGCGGGTCGCCACGGCAACAAGGGTGTTGTCGCGCGCATTGTGCCCGAGGAAGACATGCCTTACTTGCCGGATGGAACGCCGGTCGAGATCTGCCTTAACCCGCTGGGTGTGCCTAGCCGTATGAACGTCGGTCAGGTGCTCGAAACGCACTTGGGCGTGGCGGCAAAAGCGCTCGGCTTCAAAGTGGCAACGCCGGTCTTTGACGGCATCTCCGAGACTAAGATCCGTGAGTATCTGAACGAAGCGAAGAAGATCGACGGCTTTAAATGGGTGCAGGAAAACGGCAAGGCCCGTCTGTTCGACGGCCGCACTGGCGACCAGTTCGACCAGGAAGTCGTGGTTGGTTACATCTACATGCTAAAGCTCGGTCACTTAGTCGCGGATAAGATCCACGCCCGCGCGGTCGGACCTTACTCGCTTGTGACGCAACAGCCGCTCGGCGGTAAGGCGCAGTATGGTGGCCAGCGTTTCGGTGAGATGGAGGTCTGGGCGCTGGAAGCTTACGGCGCTGCTTATACCTTGCAGGAGCTGCTTACCGTTAAGTCCGATGACGTGCAGGGACGCACGCGCATCTACGAATCCATTGTTAAAGGCGACAACTCGCTCGAAGCGGGCACGCCTGAAAGTTTCAACGTGTTGATCAAGGAAATGCAGTCCCTGGGCCTCGACGTAAAAGTCGGCGGCCAGGCTCCGACTGCCCTCCTCGAGAACATTGCCTAAGTTTCTAAAGAAAGATTTAAATGAACGAACATTCCTGGCGTGAGTTAGTGGGTGAAGAGCGGCCGGTCGGTTTTGACCAGGTCGCGATTGGTGTGGCCTCAAGCGATACCATGCGGTCGTGGAGCAAGGGGGAAGTTAAGAACCCTGAGACAATCAACTACCGGACCTTTAAACCGGAAAAGGGCGGTCTCTTTTGCGAGCGGATTTTCGGTCCGACCCGCGATTGGGAGTGCTCCTGTGGAAAATACAAGCGGATCAAGCATAAGGGCGTGATCTGCGACCGTTGCGGCGTCGAAGTAACGCTCGCTCGGGTCCGTCGTGAACGCATGGGCCATATCGAGCTGGCCGTGCCGGTTTCGCACATCTGGTTCTACAAGTGCATGCCTTCGCGCCTGGGTCTGATGCTCGACATGAGCGCGCGCCAGCTCGAGCGCGTGATCTACTACGAGGATTACATCGTCATTGATCCGGGTAATACCCCGCTGACTAAGACTCAGCTTTTGAATGAAGCGGAATACCGCGAAGCTCAGGAACAGTACGGCGAAGACTTCGTCGCCGGAATGGGCGCAGAAGCGGTGAAGCGTCTTCTTAGCGAGATCGATCTCCACAAGCTCAACAAGGAGCTAGAGGAAGCGATGGGTAACACCAAGAGCAAGCAGATCCGGAAGAAGCTAGCGAAGCGCCTTAAGCTTGTGCAGGGTTTTGCTTCTTCGCACGCACGTCCTGACTGGATGGTGCTCGATGTTCTACCGGTTATCCCACCGGACCTGCGTCCGCTGGTTCCGTTGGAAGGTGGCCGTTTCGCTACTTCCGATCTGAACGATCTTTATCGTCGTGTCATCAACCGCAACAACCGACTTAAGAACCTGCTCCAGCTGAAGACGCCGGATGTTATCATCCGTAACGAGAAGCGCATGCTGCAGGAAGCGGTCGATGCGTTGTTCGACAATGGCCGCCACGGCCGCGCTGTTACTGGCGCAGGCAATCGTCCGCTTAAGTCACTTAGCGACATGCTTAAGGGCAAAGGTGGACGTTTCCGTCAGAACCTTCTTGGCAAGCGCGTCGATTACTCCGGCCGTTCCGTTATTGTTATCGGACCGGAGCTGAAGCTGAACCAGTGCGGACTTCCGAAGAAGATGGCGCTCGTTCTGTTCGAGCCCTTCATCATTCGACGGCTCAAGGATCTCGGCTACGTGCACACCGTTCGTAGCGCGAAGAAGATGATCGAGCGCCAGACGCCTGAGGTGTGGGACATTCTTGAAGAAGTCACCAAGGGCCACCCGGTTCTCCTGAACCGCGCGCCTACCTTGCACCGCCTCTCGATCCAGGCTTTTGAGCCGCAGTTAATTGAAGGTGAAGCTATCCGCATTCATCCGCTCGTTTGCACCGCTTACAATGCGGACTTCGACGGTGACCAGATGGCGGTGCACGTTCCGCTCTCTGTCGAAGCGCAGATGGAAGCGCGCATGCTCATGCTTGCGCCGAATAACATCTTCTCGCCTTCGAGCGGTAAGCCGATCACGACTCCTTCGCAGGACATCACGCTCGGCTGCTACTACCTCACGCAAAATCCTCGCCGCGCCGCTGGTGCAGAGAAGGAATCACGTCTGCCGTTGTTCGAGAACGCCGTCGAAGTGGAGTTCGCGATGGCAGATGGCGGAGTTAAAACCCATGATCGTATTCGTTTTAAGAATCCTGACCATGGCAAGACCACCGTTTACGGTAACACGAACGAACGAGTCATCGAAACGACCGCCGGGCGAGTTATCTTCAACGAAATCTGGCCGAAGGCGATGGGCTTCTTTAACAAGGCGGCGGGCAAGAAGCAGCTGACCGACATCATCTGGCGCTGTTACCAGGTCTCTGGTCAGGCGGGTACAGTCGAGACACTCGACAAGCTCAAGGAACTCGGTTTCACCTGGGCGACCAAGGCTGGCGTTTCGATCGGAATTTCCGACATGATCATCCCGAAAGAGAAGCAAACCGAGCTAGACAATGCTTACAAGCAGATCAAGACGGTCGAGCAGCAGTATCGCAAGGGCATCATCACGGACGGCGAGCGCTACAACAAGATCATCGACATCTGGACCCATGCCGGTGACGAAATCTCGAATGTCATGTTCCGGACTTTGGAGCATAACGAAGGTCGCAAGGAACTGAACCCGGTCTTCCTCATGGTTGACTCGGGTGCGCGCGGTAACCGTCAACAGGTCAAACAGCTGGCCGGGATGCGCGGATTGATGGCCAAGCCTTCCGGCGAGATCATCGAGCGCCCCATCACCTCGAACTTCCGTGAAGGCTTGAGCGTGCTCGAATACTTCATCTCTACGCACGGCGCCCGCAAGGGTCTTGCTGATACCGCGTTGAAGACGGCGGACTCTGGTTATCTTACGCGCAAGCTTGTCGACGCCTCGCAGGACGTGATCATCAACGAGCTTGATTGCGGTACCGTCAACGGCATCACGGTTCGCTCGATCTACGAAGGCGACGAAGAGGTCGTCGACCTCGCGACGCGCATCATCGGTCGCGTGAGCTGCGAGACGATCGCTGATCCGGTCGAGAAGAAGAAGAAGGTCGTGAAAGCGAACCAACTCATCGACGAGAAGGTCGCGAACGACCTCATGCGCATCGGCGTGGAAAGCTTAAAGATCCGCAGCGTTCTTACCTGCGAATGCGGGCGTGGTGTGTGCGCTCACTGCTACGGCCGAAACCTCGCCACCGGCGAGTTCGTTAAGCTCGGCGAAGCAGTAGGTATCATTGCAGCGCAGTCCATCGGTGAGCCCGGCACGCAGTTAACCATGCGTACCTTCCACATTGGTGGAACGGCTTCGCAGACCTTCAAGCAGCCGATCATCAAAGCTAAAAACGACGGCACGATTCAGTTTAACGACCTGCGCACGGTGCAGGCACTGGACGGTAGCTGGATTGTTCTTAATAAGAACGGCTCGATCGGGGTGCATAACACAGATGGTCGGGAGCTGGAGCGCTACAACATCGTCATCGGCTCCGTCATCGCGAAAGCAAATGGCTCGCAGGTAAAGAAGGGCGAGACGTTCGTGCAGTGGGATCCTTACAACGTGCCAATTCTTACCGATAAGACCGGCAAGATTGAGTTCCGCGACATGATCCAGGGTGTGACGATCAAGCGTGAGGTCGACGAAGCGACCGGCGTGCTTGGCACCGTCATCATCGAACACAAGGAAGACCTGCATCCGCAGATCGTCGTGGTCGGTGACAAGAAGGAGATCCTCGCGAGCTACTCGATTCCTGCTGGCGCCCACGTCATCGTGGAAGAAGGCCAGAAGATTCAGGCTGGTGCCTTGCTGGCGAAGACGCCGCGTAAGGTAGCTAAGACGAAGGACATCACGGGTGGTCTGCCGCGTGTCGCGGAGCTATTTGAAGCGCGCCGTCCGAAAGACGCGGCCGAGATCGCGAAGATCGATGGCGTGGTCGAGATGGGCGGGACGGTGCGTGGCAAGCGGAAGCTCATTCTGAAGGACCCGGACACGGGTGCTGAGGAAGAGCATCTCATCCCGCTGACTAAGCACATCATTGCCTTCAAGGGCGACTTCGTGAAGAAGGGCCAGCAGTTAACCGAAGGTCCAGTCGTGCCTCACGAAATTCTCGAGGTCTGCGGGCCGCAGGAGTTACAGGAACACTTGGTTAACGAAGTGCAGGAGGTTTACCGCCTCCAGGGTGTTGAGATCAACGACAAGCACATCGAGATCATTGTTCGTCAGATGCTGCGCAAGGTGAAGATCACTGATCCGGGCGACACCTCGTTACTTTGGGGCGATCAAGTCGACCGGCTCGATTTCGAGAAGGAGAACGCGACCGTCGTCGAGCAAGGCGGTAAGCCTGCCGAGGCGACGCCGGTTCTTCTCGGCATCACGAAAGCTTCGCTCGAGACCGATAGCTTCATCTCGGCGGCGTCCTTCCAGGACACGACTCGCGTGCTCACGGAGGCGGCGACGCTCGGCAAGGTCGACCGTCTGCGCGGCTTCAAGGAGAACGTCATCATGGGTCACTTGATTCCTGCCGGCACCGGCTTCCCGGCTGCGCGCGAGATCAAGCTGGTTGAGAAGGGCGAGCCGGTCGGTGCTTCGTTGATGGACGAGCCCGAAGTGCAGCCTGCCCTTGGATAAGTAACAGCTTCGATATTCGGAACGGCGGACTGGTGAAAACTGGTCCGCCGTTTCTGTTTATTGACGCAGCGCGCAGCGAGACGAGATACTTAGCCGTGTCGATCGCAACGAAAACAGGTGATAGCGGGGAGACTTCGCTCATGTATGGCCGCCGCGTCCACAAGAGTGATCCGCGCGTCGATAGTTATGGCTGCGTTGACGAACTGAACGCGGCGCTTGGGCTTGCGAGAGTCATAGCTGGGAATGGCCTGATCGCAGATGAGCTGCTCGCCAGTCAGAAGGAACTTATCCTGGTGATGGGAGAGCTTGCGACGGCTCCCGAGGACTTGGAACGCTACACGCGGGACGGTTATCACGTTACAATGCCGTCGATGGTTGACCGGCTGACCGCGGTTATCAACGACCTCGAGAAGGACAAGCTTCTGCACTACAAGGGCTGGGCCATACCAGGCAGCACCTTGATCTCAGCCGCGCTGGATGTCGCGCGAACGACTTGTCGGCGTGCAGAACGGCGTGTCGCGGTTTTGGGCGAACAGCAGGCCGGCTTGAACCCAGAGATTCTACGGTATCTCAACCGTCTGTCCGATCTCTGCTGGCTGCTCGCGCGTTACGCCGAGCACGTGAAGCCGCAGGATGGCGCGCCAGCCGGCCTATCTTAGATCGCTGTCTTTCGTACCGCCGCGAATCGGTCTAAGCGAATGCTAGCCGAGACCGGCTGGCGCCACGGAGGAGGGAGGACAACCATCACTGTCCGGAGCTACTACGTCGCCGGGTGACGGGCCCCTCTTCTACTCCTGTGGCCCGGCGAACCTTCCTCCTAGAAGGAAGGTCGCCGTGACGAAGCGACCTTACTTCTTGGGCTGGTTCTTTTCGCAATCCGCCTGGTCGTTCTTGCACTTGTGAACGCACACTTCGTGGAGCCGTTCACAAGTCTCGTCCGGACGACCACTGTGTTTGCACTTCTGCAGTTCGCCGTCGCAGGCGGAGCTGCAGGTCTTGAATTTATCCGCGCAGGTTTCGACCTTCGCCGCGGCAAACATCATCATCAGTGAGCCAGAGAGGAGAAGCGTCGCGAGAGTAAGCTTGATTTTCACGATCTAACGCTTGCGCTTCTTCGTCCCACTCGTCCAGCAGAAATCGAAGCGGCGGTGTTCCTGATCGCGCCTTTGGCGGGCTGCCGGGCCTAGGCCGACGCGAGGCGCCGCTGGTAAGCGCTCGTTTACCTCAGCGGCTTCATGTTAGGATAGCTGGATCATGCGCCGAGACTCGCGTTCTAGTCGAAAAGCAGGCAGGCCTGACGAGCTCGGCTTTCTCTCCCGCATTGCCTTGGCGATGACGGACTGGACCGAGCGCTGGGTTCCGGACGCTTTCATCTTCGCACTCCTGGCGACGGTGATGGTGATTGCGGCTGGCGTTTGCTTCACGCCTTCTACTTTGCCGCAAGTGATCGACTCGTGGGGCAAAGGCTTCTGGGAGCTAATCCCGTTCACGCTCCAGATGGCGCTGATCATAATCACTGGCTACGTGCTGGCCAGCTCTCCGCCGGTCGGGCGGTTGATTCGCGGCATCGCGGCGTGGCCGACAACGCCGCGCCATGCAGTCGCGCTGGTCACTTTCTTCGCGATGGCGAGCTCCTGGTTCAACTGGGGCTTCAGTCTTATCTTCAGCGCGGTGCTCGCGAAGGAAGTTGCGCGCCGGCTGGAAGGCGTGGACTACCGCGCACTCGCTGCTGCTAGCTTTCTGGGTCTAGGTAGCGTTTGGGCGCAAGGATTGAGCGGGTCGGCTGCGCTGCAAATGGCCAGCCCGGGAGCGTTACAGCCGCAGATCCGCGAGATTGTAGCGAATGGCGGGATGATCGCGGGCGGGATCATTCCTTTTCGTCACACGATCTTCCTCTGGCAGAGCGTCTTCTCGGTCTTCGTCGAGATCGCGCTCGTTACTCTCGTGATGTGGCTCGTCACGCCGCCGGCGGGGCGCGGCAAGACGGCGCGAGATCTGGGTATCGACTTGGGGAAGGCCGAGATCGTCGCTGGTTCCGGGCAGGTGAAGCTAACTCCCGGTCAGTGGCTCGAGCATTCGCCGATCCTTAGCTGGATCATAGTCTTGATTGGCGGCACCTATCTCGTGAGGTACTTCCTGCAGGCCGGCGAGCCGCTCAACGCCATCAACCTGAACATCGTCAACCTGAGCTTCCTGCTTCTCGGATTCCTGCTCCACAGGACTCCAGCTCGCTTGATGCAGGCGGTCCAGAATGCGACGCCGGCAGTATGGGGCGTCATCCTGCAGTTCCCGTTTTACGCCGGTATCGCGGGGGTCATCACCTCGACTCACTTGAGCCAACAGATCGCTCATGCCTTTGTCGGGATCTCGTCGGCCCGGAGCTTTCCCGCGATCGTCGCAACCTACTCTGCGGTGCTCGGAGTCTTTGTTCCGTCCGGCGGCTCGAAGTGGGTGGTCGAAGCACCTTATGTCATGGCCGCTGCGCACGAGCTCAAGGTGCACCTCGGTTGGGTCGTTGC
>JALYXP010000445.1 GCA_030947045.1 Verrucomicrobiota bacterium
TTTCGCGCCGGTAGCGAGGTAGCGCGAGTCCCTGGCGATGCGCTTCTCGGAGGCGTTCCGGCTGGATCACGGCAATGCCCTGGCCAATGAGTTCCTCCGGCCGATAACCGAACGTATCAGCGACCGCGGGGTTCGCGTAACGAATCGTGCTCGCACGATCGAGAATCACGAGCGCATCCGTGGATGTCTCCCAGAGCAGGCGATAGTCCGCCTCGCCCAGGTGCGTATCCATGCTGTCGGACGGAGTGTGCTCGGACATGCTCGGACCTTGCAAAAGACCCGGCCGAAAGCAACCGCGCTACATAGCTCGGCGGCTGTTCGAGTTCGCCGCCGGCTCGCAAGAAGAGCGATCGACAACTGAGCTGCGTGGCGGATGGCTGCCGTCCGCATCGTTGGCTAAACCGCCGGGCGTGGCGCGTGGCGCGTGAGGGATGCGATTCGTATTCCGCTTGCCGGTCTTTTGGAAGCTACGCCGCCTTCGTTCGACCAGAAGCCATTCACGGCGACGAAACTGGATTGCGTCCGCCGGGCGGTCCGGGCATCCTCCCCCGCGATGTGGAACATGTCCGTCGCGTGGTGGGAACTGATCCTGCGCGGGATCATCGTTTACATTTTTTTGATCGTGCTTCTCCGCGCGACCGGAAAGCGCCAGATCGGCCAGATGGCGCCGTTCGATCTTGTGTTGCTCCTGGTTCTGAGCAACGCCGTCCAGAACGCGATGAACGGCGGCGATAACTCCGTCCTCGCCGGCTTTATCTCCGCGATAGCATTAGTTGGCACGAATTGGCTCGTCGGCTTCGCCACTTACAAAAGCAAGCGCATGGAAGGACTTGTAGAAGGCCGGCCGGAAGTCCTCATCCACAATGGAAAACTCTTCGGGCGCGCCCTCCGGCACACCATGATCACCGAGCACGAGCTGATGAGTGCCCTTCGAAAAAGCGGCTGCTGCACGATTGACGAAGTGCACTTCGCCATGCTTGAGACCGACGGGACGATCAGCGTGATCCCGCGGAAAAGCGCCGAGTAGGTAAAACGCGGAACCGACTGCCTCATGCTACCCAACCCGGTGTCGTCCGACACCAGGCGAACGACGCTGCGCCGCTCTGGAACCGGTCAGTCAAAACACGTCCATCAGCGTCCTGCACTTCCGGCGCGAACCAGTCGCGAGGCTCGAGCTCGATGAGTTATTGCATACTCTCCAGGAAACGGAGTAGGCGCCGCCCGACCGCGATTTCTTTCATGTTTCGCAGCGCCCCCGGAAGCGGCGCGGCGGGCAAACGCAATCAGACGCGTCCGAAAAGCCGCCTCCCGTCAGGCCTCTCGGCGAGGACTCAGTCCGGAATGTCGGCTTCCACAAGTTGCCCAAGAAGCATTAGCGATTCCTGCCAGCCGAGATAGCACATTTCCGGCGGAATCACGTCGGGAATGCCTTCCTGCACGACGTTCAACTCCGTGCCGCACGCGACTTTCTTCAAAGTGATCGTCACCTGAATTTCGCCCGGCAGATTTGGATCGTCGAACACGTCCGTGTGACGGATACGTTCGTTAGGCACGAGCTCTACATACTTACCGCCGAAGGAGTGCGTTTGGCCCGTCGCAAAGTTCGTGAACGACATCCGGTAGCGGCCGCCCACTTTCGCATCGAGCTCATGGACCTTGCCGGTGAATCCATGCGGCGGCAGCCACTTCACCTTCGCGTCCGGATCAAGAAAGGCGCGGTAAACCTTCTCTGGTGTCGCTCGGAGCACGCGATGAATCCGTATGGTATTTGGCATGGCGATCTTTCTATGGGCGCAGCCGCAAATGCAATCAGAACTCGCCTACTCGCTCGTTTGGTGACGGAAGCATTACCCTCAATTTCGTCCCGCAATCCCACTTCTTCATCCATTCCCACGAGCCGCGCGTTCCAGTTCGGCCAGGTCCATCTTCTCCATCGCCCAGAGCGCGCTCGTGACGCGCTGCACCCGCGCGGGATCATCGCCGTTCAGCCAATCCCAGATCTTCGCTGGATGGATCTGCCACGGCATCCCGAACTTGTCCGTCAGCCATCCGCACTGGATCGGCTCGCCGCCATCGGCCGCGAGCTTCTCCCAGAAGTAATCGATTTCCTCCTGCGAATCGCAGTTCACCACGAACGAGACCGCATTGGTAAACGGAAAGCCCGGCCCGCCATTCATCGCCACGAACTGCTGGCCCTTCAGCTCAAAGGCGATCGTCATCACGGTGCCGGGCTGGTTGCCTCCCGGCGAGCCTTCGGGAAACCGCGCCACCGAGTGGATTTTCCCATCCTTGAAGACCGACAGGTAGAACTGCACAGCTTCTTCCGCGTTGCCATCGAACCAAAGCATCGGTGTGATTTTTTGCATCCGCGACCATGGCCATCGCAGGCCCTTGATTCAACTCGCACACTGCCTGGCCATGGAGCCGCCAGCCACAGATGAAACACAGATGAAACACAGATAGGAATCCAGAGGCCACGGATTCACGCGGATGAAACACGGATCCAGAAATCCGCCCTGCCTTATCT
>JALYXP010000472.1 GCA_030947045.1 Verrucomicrobiota bacterium
GCGACGAGATTGTTGTAGCCAAACGTCGTCCCGCGCTCCGTGAAGAAGAACTTCTCGCCACCGAACGCGGTGAGCTTCTCGGCGATGTTCCGCAGGTCCCACGGCGCGAGGAATTGACCCTTTTTCACATTCACGACCCGCCCTGTTTCTGCAGCCGCTTGCAGCAGATCCGTCTGCCGGCAAAGAAACGCCGGGATCTGCAACACGTCGATACAGTTGCCGGCAATCTCCGCTTCCGCCGCCGTGTGGACGTCGGTCGTCACCGGGACGGTTAACTCCGAGCCGATGGCAGCGAGGATCGCGCACCCCTCCTCGACCCCAATCCCACGGAACGACCGCACCGACGTGCGATTCGCCTTGTCGTAGGACGCCTTAAAGATGAACGCCACGCCTTCACCCGAGCAGATTTCCGCGATGCGTCGCGCCATCCGCCAGACGAATTTCTCCGACTCGATTACGCACGGCCCAAGGATGAACGCCGGCTCTTTCCCACCGATGGTGACGTTGCCGATCTTAAGAGGCTTCGATTTCATCACGGGCGTTTTAACGTTTCATCCTGAGCCGCGCAGTAGATCTAGACCTGCTCCTGGGCCATCTGCGCCAGTCTCCCCAGTTCCAGGCGACCAGTATAGATAGCCATGCCCAGGGCGACATGCACATTCATCTCCCGCAGCGCCTGCACCTCTTCGTAGGTCGTAATGCCGCCGGCGGCGGTAATTTCTACCGGTGTGCTCGAGCGCAGCGCCCGAAACCATTTCAGGTCCGTTCCGTCCAACATCCCTTCCTTATCCACGTAAGTGCAAAGACAGCCGCCGCAGTACGGCTCCACCTCCCGGATCACCTCGACCGCCGAGAAGCCCAGCGACTCACGCCATCCCTTTACGACGATTCGATCGCCGCGTGAGTCTAGCGCCAGTAACACCGCTTCCCTCGGAACACTCGCGATCAGCTCCCGTAGAAACAAATGGTGCAGACCAAATGGACCAAACGCCGATGTGCCGATGATGACTTTCTCGGCGCCGCAATCGAGGAGGCGTTTCGCTTTTTCGACCGTGCGAATTCCTCCGCCGACACGGACTCGGCGTTGGGCCGCAAGTTGCGCAACGATTTGCTCGTTCGACCCATCTCCTGTCGCCGCGTCGAGATCGATCACCTGAATCACCGGAAACCCCGCGAACTTCTCCAGCACAGCCTCAATCGGACCGGCCTCGAGCACTTTTTCGCGCCCTTGCACCAGCTGAACCACGGCGCCGCCCATCAGATCGATGCACGGGATAATCATAAGGCAGGCCGACGCACTGGAATCCCCCGGGCCGCGAGATGTTTCTTCAAATCGTTCACCGTGTAAGTGCCGTCATGAAAGATGGAAGCTGCCAGCGCTGCATCTGCTTCACCATCTTCAAATACTCGCACGAAATCGTCTGGTTTACCCGCCCCGCCGGATGCGATCACCGGGATATTGACCGCGCGGGCGACCGTGCGCGTGAGCTCGCAATCGAACCCGGTCCGCACGCCATCGGTATCCATCGACGTCAGTAAGATCTCACCCGCGCCGAGCTGCTCGCCGCGCTGCGCCCAATCAATCGCGTCAATGCCTTCATCAACGCGGCCACCTTTCGTGAAAACATTCCAGCGCCGCGCCCCGGTGCCGCGTGCATCGATCGCCAGCACGACCGCTTGCGCACCAAAAGCGTCGCTTAGTTCGCTCAGCAATTCCGGGTGCCGCACCGCCGCCGTATTCACACTCACCTTGTCCGCGCCGGCCAGCAGCACGCGGCGCGCATCCGCAATCGAGCGAACACCGCCGCCGACCGTAAGCGGAACAAAAACCGCGCGCGCCGTTCGCTCCACTACATCGACAATCGTGTCGCGCTCGTCGCTCGAAGCCGTGATGTCGAGGAACACGATCTCATCAGCGGATTGCGCATCGTAACGTTGCGCCAGCTCGACCGGATCGCCCGCATCGCGCAACCCGACAAAGTTCACTCCTTTGACGACGCGACCGTCCCTCACGTCGAGGCACGGAATAATTCGTTTCGCGAGCATGCGCGGTCAGAGCTCGACGAATTTCCGGATGATTTCGATCCCTGCCGCGCCTGATTTCTCCGGGTGAAACTGCACCCCGAAACAGTTGCCATCCTCGACCGCGGCAGTGAAAGGCCGCGAGTAATCGCAGACCATCGTCGCCTCATCGCAGATCGGCACGTAATAGCTGTGCGCGAAGTAGACTTGCTGGTCGCTTGCGTCATTCAAGAAAAGCCGCGACGGCTTCACGCGCGCGATATCATTCCAGCCCATGTGCGGCACCCGCGCTTCATCCGGGAAACGCTCAACCCGCCCGTTAAAAACTCCGAGGCCTTCCGTCTCCGGCGCCTCTGCACTGCCGTCGAAAAGCGCCTGCAGCCCAAGACAAACACCAAAAAAAGGCACTCCCTCGGCGATGCGGCTCTTGACCTCGCCGCGCAGTGAGAGCGCATCCAGTGCACGCATCATTTGTCCGAAGTGGCCGACGCCGGGCAGGACGATCTTCGTTGCGCGACGCAGCCCTTCCGCATCCCGCACCAGGTCGTACTGCGCGCCCGCTTTTTCGAATGCGTTCTGCACCGAACGGAGATTGCCCGCGCCATAATCGACGATCGCGATCAGAGCAGTCCTTTCGTTGAAGGCAGCTGCGTCTTGAGGCGTTCATCAGTCGAGCAGGCATAACGCAGCGCGCGCGCGAAACATTTGAAGAGCGCCTCGATCTTGTGATGGCTGGACCGGCCATACATCACCTTCAAATGGACGTTCGCCTTCGCGTGTTGCGCGAACGCTTCGAAAAAATCGTGCAGCAATTCCACTTCCAGTTCGCCGACCTGTCGCGCCTTCACGCGGTCGTCGTAGACAACCGCCACGCGCCCGCCGAGATCGATGGCGGCTACGGCTAACGTCTCGTCCATCGGTTGAACAAAATAGCCCGCTCGATTGATCCCGATCCTTTTCCCGAGCGCCTTCGCGAAAAGCTGGCCGAGGACGATGCCGACATCTTCGACCGTGTGATGTTGATCCACCTCAAGATCGCCG
>JALYXP010000478.1 GCA_030947045.1 Verrucomicrobiota bacterium
CAGGATTTCTGTCGCACGCTGTAGCCGCGTTCTGACGTTGACCGCGGTCGGTTTTCCACAACCACCCGGCGCCGTCATCCCGCGCGTCGTCGCGGGATCTCGCATTTAGGTGAGCGCGTTACCGAGAGGAACGACGTCGATTCTCCGCTCGCGATTTGCGCAACAATCGCCCGCATGTGAGATCCCTCGACTTCCCTCGGGATGACGGGCTCGTAGGCGGAATCGACCTGCGGTGACACCAGCCAACGCTTCCCTCGCATTGCGCGGAGAGCGTCGGGCTGGAACAGTGCTCGCCTGATGCCGATCGGACATCTCGCGCTCGTGCTGCATGCACATCTTCCGTTCGTCCGTCACCCTGAGCACGAGGATTTCTTCGAGGAAGACTGGCTCTTCGAGGCGATTACCGAATCGTACATTCCGCTCTTGAACATGCTGGAGCGGCTTACGAGCGATCGCGTGCCATGTCGGCTGACGATGAGCATCTCGCCGCCACTTTGCGCGATGCTGCAAGACGAGCTGCTGCAGTCGCGTTACGTCCGATATCTCGACCGATCGATTAGCCTTGCCGAGCGCGAACTCGACCGCACGCGTGAGGAGCCAGAGGTGCATCAGCTCGCGCAGTTTTACTTCGAGCTCTTGACTGAAACGCGGCGGCAGTTCGAGCGATGGGACCGCGATCTTCTTTCCCGATTTCGTCACTTCCGCGATGCTGGCCTGCTCGAGATTATTGCATCCGCTGCGACCCACGGGTTACTTCCCCTTCTCGCGCAAAACGCCCCGGCAGTGCGCGCGCAGGTACTGATCGGATGCGATGTTTACCGTCAGATTTTTCAAGCTGAGCCGGCGGGATTTTGGCTGCCCGAATGCGCCTATGCGCCCGAGCTCCAGCCAGTGCTGCAGGAGGCAAACATCCGCTGGTTTATCCTCGACGCTCACGGTCTGATGCTCGGCCGGCCGCGTCCGCACCGCGCCATCTACGCTCCCTGCTTCACGCCTTCGGGACCGGCCGCGTTTGCGCGCGATCCGCAATCCAGCCGGCAAGTGTGGAGCGCCGAATCTGGATACCCGGGTGATCCCGCCTACCGCGAATTTCATCGAGACATCGGCTTCGATTTGCCGGCGGCTTATATCTCACCGGATGCGCCGTCCCGACCGCCTCGCTTTACCGGCTTGAAATATCACCGCATTACCGGCGGCAATGGCGAGAAGCAGATCTACAACCGGGCATGGGCCGAAGCCGCGGCGGATGCGCACGCGGAGCATTTCCTGAACTCGCGGCGACAACAACTTCAAGCTATCGGCGACGGCTTCGAGCCGATCGTGACGATGCCTTTCGATGCGGAACTGTTCGGGCATTGGTGGTTCGAAGGGCCGCGGTTTCTTGAGCTGTTAATCAGGAAAGCGGCGCACTGCAGCGGCGAGCTGCGGCTCACCACACCGGGCGAGTATCTCAGCGGACACCCGACGCAGGAGGTAATCGAGCCCGCCGCTTCAAGTTGGGGCGAAGGCGGCTATTGGGGCTTCTGGCTGCACGAGAGTAACTCTTGGATTTACCCCCACCTGCATTCCGCTGCCGTTCGCATGACGGAACTGGCGCGCAATCACTCCACGCGTGAGACGACTACTTTGACGGAGCGAGCCTTGAAACAACTCGCGCGCGAACTGCTCCTGGCGCAGGCAAGCGACTGGGCGTTTCTCATGCACTCCGGCACCGCGAAGCACTTCGCGACCGAGCAAACGAAGGAGCATATCCGCCGTTTCAACGCGATCTACGAACCGCTGGCTTCTGACGCGATCGACGAAGCTTTTCTTTCAGAATGCGAAGCTCGGGATAACCTATTCCCCCATGTCGACTGGCGCTATTATTCGTAGATTCGGCAAACTGGCCGCAGCGATTGCTCTGGTCGCCACCGCTGGAATCCCAGCTGCAGCTGAAACTCCGCCGACCGCGCCACTTGCGACGCGGAATGTTCGGATCAGTTTCCTTCCGCCACCGTTGGAAGGCACCATCAGCCTAGGGATTTATGATAGCAGCGGCAAACTCGTGCGCGTGCTCCATCGCGAGTCAGACGTGGAAGAATTCGAGGTCGGCAGCGATGCGCTGATCACTCATTGGGATGGAAACGACGATGCTGATAAACCGCTGGCTGCCGGGAAATATCACGCGCGCGGCTTTGCCGTCGGCGAACTCGCGATCGAGGGCATCGGCTTCTACTTCAATGATTGGATCAGCGATGAGCGGCCTGAACGGGTCGAGAAGATCTGCGCGATCGCGGCAGGAGCGGATGGGGTCATGGTTTCGGCGCGACTGAAGCCGAACGGGACGGAGATGTTGATCTGCGACAACGAAGGCCAAATCGTCGCCACCCGCGAAGAAGGCGAGCCGGTTATCTGCGATGACGATGCGGCGCCAGGTGACGCCGGCACCGCGATCGCGAGCGCTTCGGGAAAGGGCCACACGCAATGGACGATCGAACGCGCACCCGATGGCGGCAGCGAAGTGAAACAGTATTCCGCGACAAAAGAACTTCTCCGCCGGCTCGCGATTCCGGCCAATGAACCGCAACCTCGGCGGATCGCTGCTTCGGCAGACGCCGATCGGATTTTCCTGCTCGAACAAGACGCGGTTTCGCAGCGGCTCCGTGGGTTGAAATTAGTCAGCACCTCTCCGGCCGCCGACCACACGGACTCCG
>JALYXP010000482.1 GCA_030947045.1 Verrucomicrobiota bacterium
GATCGAAGCTTTCAACGCCACGCTCGAAGAAGCAGCGTTGTCCGATTTCCTGATCCACGTGCTCGACGCATCGCAGCTCGAGGTAATGGAATTCTACAACACGACGATGCGCGTGCTCTCCGAGCTCGGAGCCGACACAAAGCAGATGCTCGTGGTCTTCAACAAGGTCGATAAAGTCGTCGACCAGGATTCACTAGCGGGGATCCGCCGACATTTTCCCGACTCGGTTTTCGTGTCCGTGCAGACCGGCCAGGGAATGGAAGAGCTCGTCGAGCGCATTTCGGAATTCGTCGCGCGCAGCACCATGACGATCGAGTTGCGATTACCCGCGGCCCGCGCGGATTTGCTCGCGCGGATCCATCGCGACGGGACGGTCCGCGACGTCGAGTATTTGGGACAAACGACACGCCTCGTGGCGACCATTCCGACGCGGTCGCTGGAAGTGTTTGCACCGTTTCTCGCCGCTGCAGCGGAGTCTGCGGACGACACCGCACAGGCGGAGTCACATCGCTGATTTGGCTACAGCTACAGAAGGGCCTGCGCTTTCCGCGCGCACTCGACGAACGCCGTGCGCTCCGCCTGCGGATTGCTGTTCCCGGCGGCATTCGCCCATGTAATCACGTCCGCGATGCTGGCCGATCCTTTGTAGGGTGAGTCGCGCAAGAGCATTCCGAACGCGGCTACTGCGGCCGCGAAACGGAAATCGGCTGAGGCATCGTTAAAAGCGACTGCGCGTGCTTTAAGTTTCTGCTCGTTAACGACGCGCTCGTCTCCGGTGAGTCTTAGACGCGCGGTAAGAACGTCGTTGGGACGAGCAGGCTGTGGGTCGGCGACCGGGATGATTTCATAAAGACCAATCACCGTCTCCCGCGCGGGTAAGGTGTTAGTGCCATCGAGATTAGTCGGCGCCGGCGCATCGTAACCGATGAGCCGGTACGCCTCGACACGTTCCGGATTAAACTCGACCTCGATGGTGGAACCGTCGGCCGTATCGTCCGTTCCGCCGCCATGTCTGGCGTCCTTGAACCGAGCACCCACTCGCACTAACTGGTGCCCGTCAGCCCACGGGCACGAGGCAGCGTCTACCGCTAACACCGCCGGCTGGTCGTCCGGAGGCGGCGGATAGTCGTAGCTGAAGTAATTAAGCATTTCCTCGATGCGAACGGCATCCTTCGGCGGACGGATGCCTGACTCAATTAATGTCCGTATCGCGGCAAATGAACTGGTCCCGACTGCGGTAGAAAACACCGAGTGCGGTGTGATCGTCACTAGAATGAAAGGGCTTTCAGCGCCGCGACTTTCTCGACCTACGTTCGCCTCGCCATAATCAAGGATCACCGCGTTTGAAGACTCACTCAGGTCGACAAGGTGTCGGCTACGACCGACGTAAGCATTTGTCGGCGTCGCGGTGCGCCACATTAAAACAGCTGTCACCAACAGCGCTCCAATGAGCAGCGCAGCCATCGCGAGCGTGGGCCATTGCCGTTCCGACCAAAAAAGTGTGCCGTATGGCAACGGCAGAATGTCGTGCTTTTCGCGCGCGCAACCATGGAGTTCTGCTGCGAACTCCACTGTGAGGCTCTCGGCCAACCCCCGTATTTCGGCGACGTAAGCCTGCGCCTCGGGCGAGTTGGCAATCTCATGCTCGATGTCTGCTTGTTCGCGCGGCGCCCCTTCTCCGAGCGCGTAGGCGGTGAGTTTCGGATCGTCGATTTTCATTGTTGGATGCGGGCCGGCGTCCCCGCGATGAAGTCGTCGGCAATTGGCGCATATTTCTGGCGCAACGTCTTAAGTGCGGTGTGAATCAGTACGCCGACATTACTCACGGAGAGTTGCGTAACGTCGCTGATCTCCTGGTAGCTCATGTCGTTCTGAAAACGCAGCTGCAGGACCTCCTGCTGTCGTGCTGGAAGCGTCGCGACGATGCGCAAGAGGAACCCGTTCGCTTCTTTATGCTGCAGTTGTTCGGCTGGAGGTTCGGCGCTGCTTTCCCGGAGATCGAGCACTTCATCGCTGACAAAGGCCAAACGCCTCTCCTTTCGGCAAACATTTAGCGCGCGATTCCGACAGACGGTGAAGAGCCACTTCGCGCTGACCTGGTCGCTCCGCGCATGCAGTTGTTTCTCGAGCTCCACGAATACCTCCTGCACGACGTCGTGCGCGCGCCCGCTGTCACCGATGATGCGCATTGCATAGCTAAACAACCGACGTTCGAATTGACGCACCAGCGCCTCGAATTCAGTGCTCGCGACTTCCATCAGCGCGATCACATGTAACAAAGAAGTCGTGCGCCGACGATCTCTCGTCTCAGTATTGCGCCCCCGTCATCGTAAAGGTAATCGGCGTCTGCACGGTTGACACGGTTCCCGGTCTGAAGCGCCACCGTCGGAACGCGCTGAGCGCAGCATTGTCGAGTACCGCGTTCCCGGTGCTTTGCCGCATCGAGGCGCTCGCCACATAGCCCGTCGCAGGATCGACGTTGAGCACCACGATTCCAGTGCCGATGAGGCGCTGTCGCCGGGCTTCGTAGGGATATTCCGGCCGCGGTGCGTTGATCGCAACGACCTTCGCAGCGCTCATGTTAGCTGGGCCTGCCACAGGCAAACTTGGTGTCCTGCGGATCGGCGTCACTGGAGTTGCGACTCGACGCTGAATTGGTGGCGGCGAAGGTGCGGCGTCCTCGGGGATCAGAGACTCTTCGATCGGCTTCAACGCGGGAGGCGGCGGCATGTCAATTGGCGGCGGCTCGTCAGCTGCCGATTCGTCGTTTAGCACCTCCACGGCTATAACAGTTGCTTCCCCCGGTGGCGGAACCGGAGCGGCCGGTTCGGTCCGGCTGGCAGCTATAGCGACGAGATGGATTAATATGCTAGCGGCGATCGCCGCGAACACATGCCACTTGGGGGACGGTCGATAAAACAGTGATTTGGACATAGATAGGAAACCTTCCTAACTGTCCAGACACAGCACCGACGAAAATCTTAGGTCTATTTCGCAACTACGCTTTCGACGAAGCTGATCCACCGGTGCCAATTAGTGGCGTACTTTTGAGCCTGGCTAACGAACGAAACGAGTAGTCAAAAAAACCGATTAAAGATACGACAGCCACACGCTGCGGTTCCGCTGTTTTACGCCGGCGAACCAGCGGCACGGGAAGTAGCAGAAGATCACGATAAGCAGCCAGACGAGATAGACGATCGGGAGCGAGAATCCGTAGCCAGGCGGTTTCCCTGCCACGAAGGCGGACGGCGGCATGCTCACCCACCAGCGCCAATCCAACCCGAGCGCGGCTGTCGTGAGCAGCGCGGCCAGGTGGATGCTCGTAAAATGCAGCACGTAATAGAAGAACGGAACCCGACCGTAGACGGACAGGATCGACCGGACGGGCAAGAAAATGTCGCGCGAATGCCATCGGTCGAAAGCGGCCAGGAGCAAGAGCGAGACACCGAGTGTGACCAGCACGTAAAGCAGCGACGGCGGATACTTCTGCACATCCATGAAAGACATGAAGGTGCGCTCGGCGGATACCTGATGCCTCCAAGGAAGTGGATCACCGTAAAGATTAGTGGAGCGCAGCAAGGAGAAAAGAAACAAGGATGCGCCGCCGAGCAACAGCGTCACACGCTGACGTTGCGCAGGCGCGCGCTGTAGAAAAACGCCGAAAGCAAAGCCGAGCGCCATGATGCCGGGCCATGGGATGAGCGGGTAGAGGGCCATCCAAAAATTACCCGACGCCGGCGCAACGAGGAACCCCGGGACGTGCAGCAGGCGCCAAATTGTGCCGGCTACAGGGCCGAAGCGCTCTGGCCTCACCCAATCAAACGCGTTATGCGCAAGCACCGGGATTGCCCCGAACGCTCCCACTAATGGAACCGGCAGATAAATTAGCGCTGCCATCAGGATCATCGAGATGCCTGTGACCCAGATGACTTGGAGAAACACGAAGTGCACACTCGGGTGAAAGGTCAGCAGCGAGCTAACAACCAAGAGCTCGAGCACCATCAACCAGACACCGCGGCTAACGAGAAATCGGGCGAGCTGTGGGCGCGACTTGCGCAGGAACTGCAAATAAATCGAAGTGCCAGCCAAGAAGACGAACGTGGGCGCGCAAAGATGTGTAACCCAGCGCGTGAAAAATATCATGCCGGGGGCGGTGGCCGCATCAGTCGGACTGCCGTCGTAGCTTGAGAAATAATCGCGCGTGTGATCGAGCGCCATGATCACCATCACGAGACCGCGGAGGACATCGACGGATTCAACGCGCGGCCGTGGAGCCATGACCACGGGCTCGGAAGAAGGGAAAGCGAGCGAGTCCAAAGCTACGCGGTGACGGCACGGAAGGCGCCGAGGAACGCTTCCATTTCCGACTGCTTGCCGATCGTGAGTCGCAGATGATTGGGCATCGCGGGGAAGAGGCGGCCGACTGCCACGCGGCGATCTTTCAGCGCTTTGATGAGCGGGACAACAGGCCGTTTCACGTCGAACATGATGAAGTTCGCCTGAGACGGGATCGAGTTGTAGCCGAGCTTTTCCAGCTCAGTGGTAGTGAAGCTTTTGGCCTCACTCGTTAGGCGACGGCGCTTCTGCGTTTCTTCTTCGTCGTCGATACTGGCGAGCGCGGCGGCCAGTGCGATGCAGTTAACGCTGTCCCACATCTGGTGCGTGCGCATGCGGGCGATCGTTTCTTTTTGAGCCACGCAATAACCGCAGCGCAAACCGGCCATCCCGTAAATCTTCGAGAAGGTGCGGGCGACGACGAGGTTGGCGTGGTCTTTGATTAGTGGAATAACGGACTCATAATCCGCACTGTCGGCAAAATGGAAGTAGGCCTCGTCGACGAGGACCGCGGTTTCGCGCGGCGACTTCTCGATGGACGCGCGCACTTCTTGCTTGGGCGTGAGACTGGCGGTGGGATTATTCGGATTGCAGATGTAAACAAGACCGCTCTGGCCGGCGCCGCTCATCTTCGCGAGATCGTGCGCGAAGCTGGACGTCAGCGGCACTTTGACGACTTCAGCGCCGCCGCTCTTTGCGAGGTTGGCGATCGCCTCGAACGTCGGATCGGCCACGACGAGCTTTCGATCCGGCCCGGTAAAGGTCGACGCGCAGAGCTGCAGGATTTCGCTGGAGCCATCGCCGAGCAGGATCTGGTCGTGCGCCACTCCGTGGAGCTTTGCGAGCGAATCGATCAGCGCATCGTTCTGCTCGTCCGGATAGCGCCACGCGAGCTCGAACGCCTCCTGCATTGCCTTAAGCGCTCGGGGGGACGGTCCGTAGGGATTCTCGTTTGAGCTCAGGCGGACAATCGCGTCGGCCGCGGGCGAGCTAGCGATTGCAGCTGGGGTGGCGACGGGTTCACGGGCGAACGCGAGCGGTGGCCTAACGAGTGCAGCCGCGGCTCCGAGGCCGAGGTATTGCGTGAATCTGCGACGTGATATCGAGGTGGTGTTCATAGGAGGTGGTCCATCGGACGACGCCTCGATCATGCACGACTCCGCACTTGGTCGGCGAGCAAGATTGGAGCGTTGGTTACCGGTCCTGCGTGGAAGCAAAGCGTCGGAGCGACAGGAAATCGATGTCGTGTCGCGTGGCGCCGTCAATCGCGAGGTCCGCCGCGACCTCGCCGATGACCGGAGCGAACTTAAAGCCGTGGCCCGAGAAACCGCCACACAAGATGACCCGTTCGTGCTCGGGATGACGGTCGACGACGAAATGCTCATCCGGCGTCAGGGAATACACGCAAGCTTTTGCATCGACGAACTTCGAGGCCGCAAGCGGCATCCAGGCGTCCATCGCGCGTGCGAGCGGCTGAATGTCGCGCCCTTGGTCGATCTCGCGATTGAGTTGCTCGGCGTCAGTGAGATCACCGAATCCGTGCCACGCGACTTTCACGCCGTCCCCGAAATCCGGGAACCCGTAGAGCGGCGCGGGAAGCCCCGCGCGGTTCAGCAGGAAGGCAGGAAAACTACCGGCGGCGTATGCATCCGACTTTGGCGCGAACCACGCCTGCACATTTCGCTGCACCCGAATCGCAACGCCGAGATCACCGAGGGTGCGCTGCACCCAAGGACCGAGCGCGAGGATCAACGTGCGCGCCGAAACACGTGAGCCGTCCTCTAGCACAACGTCGTAACCCCCGGCGCGCGCCTCCCACCGACTCATCGCTACATTGAACCTCGTCGTCGCGCCGAGCTCTTCGGCGCGAGCGAGCTGCGCTGCAATCGCGCGCTCCGGTTTCAGGACACCGGCGTCGGGTTCGAACAATCCGACTTCATCCGTCTGAGCCTTCAACGTCGGATACCGCTTCCGAAGGTCCGCCGCGGTCAGACAATCAAGCGCCAGGTTGTGCTCATGCGCCGCGCGTCGGGTGCCGGCAATGATCTCACTCGCTTCTGTGCCAACGGTGAGGACGCCAGTCGAGTAGAGCAGTTGTTCGCCCGCGACGCGCTCGAGTGCATACCAAAGCTCGTACGCGCGCAGGATTAGCGGCACGTAGGCAGGGTCTTCGAAATAAGCTTTCCGAATCATTCGGGTGCGGCCGCTCGAAGCGCCGAGTGCATGCCCGCGCGAGAATTGCTCGAGCCCGATTACGCGCACACCGCGCGCGGCAGATTGCGCAAGGGTCGCGCTGCCCATCCCGCCGAGGCCGACTACGCAAAGGTCATACATCATGACGCGAGTAAGTTGAGCGCGTTTGCCCAAGACGCTAGCTGCGCTCGGATCGAAGGACTCGCGCATCCGACGCGATGCGCGTTAAAAGTTGACGGTCCAAAGGCTTACGTCGCACGCTCGAAGAGAATGTCGGAGCGTGTCGCTTCGATGTCGCTCGGTCATAGCACGAGCGTTTCCCCC
>JALYXP010000012.1 GCA_030947045.1 Verrucomicrobiota bacterium
TTGGTTATGTTTGCTTCGCTGGACGGAAGACGGGGCCGGGCTCCGACAGATGCCTCTCCCACGCAGACATCCGGGGCTGAAACGAGCTTCTGGCTCTCTTCACCCCACGAGGGTGCATCCGTCAGGACTCACTCAGCACACAAACGGGGACTTACCGCCCCACTGCATCGCTCGAGTCCCTGCCGGCCTGTCACGTCTTCCTCTTTTGGTTTGGTCTTGCTTCCCATTCCATCAACGAAAACTGGAGACTCCGGTCCCGCCTCCCGTCCAGCACAACTTTTCGCTCTTCCCATGACATGACCACATTCCCTCAGCGAACCGCTGGCCGCTCCGCGTTCGAGCTTTCGATGACTTCCACATTCTACCTGCAGCCATGTGCGCCCTCGCCCGCCGTCGGTGATCTGTGTCTCGTTAGATGATGCGAGCGTGCACCTTGAAACGACTGTTGCTCTGCGAGCGGCAACCTTTCGCGCTCGCCCTGCAACTGCTTGGCTTATTCGCGGTCTGTTTGCCGGCGCTCGCCCTTTCGGCCGAGCTGCCGCCGGACGCGGAGTTGGTCCCGCTCCACAACGGCATCAACAAGGTGGACTTCGGCGACCGCGCAGTCGCCGGGATGGTGATGCTCGCGCATCGGGAAAACTTCAACGCGCATTCCTTCGAGATGGCGACGTTTTATCTGCGCACGGCGGCGGTCGAGTCGGACCCCAAGGCGTGGCAGGTCATCCCGTTTGAAGTCAAGACGGAGGAGGGCATCGACAAAAATTATCTCCGAGTCTGGGGCGGGGGCCGATTGCCAGCTCGATACTTTCCGGTTGCTGCGGGGTCGAAAAGACAAAGCTGCCTACGTGCTGAAAGCGGAGCGGCCGCTCGGGGAATCTTTCGTTGGTCCGGGGCTGGTCACTTTCACCTGGTTCAAGCTCGACTGGAATCTGGAAGGCATCCCCGGCTGGCCGACAGCGTCATTCAAAGTGTGGAAGACCGAGACAACGACGAAGCGGTACTGCGACGTGGATAAGGCGATTGAGAGCGAGCTGCACCTGAAGGGCGCAATCATGCCGACGGAAGGGTCGCTGCCGAATAAGCAGGTCGAATGATGGCGAGCAACCAGCAAATACCGCGACAGGTGCGCTGCACCATCATCTAACCCTCGATGCAGCGAACCACTGGCCGCTCCGATGCCCCGCTTTACATTTTGAAAGCACATTCATTGCAAGCCACGCTCGCTCTCGGAGGTGGTCGCTGATCTTCGGTCTCGTTAGATGGTAAAGTCGCCGCGCGCATGAGCCCCTTCGACTACGCAGTTGGACTAGTGTCGATTCTTGTCGGTCTGGCGCTGGCGGACGTCGCGGCCAGCCTGCATAAGCTCCTGCGACAGGGACGTTCCATCAGGTGGGACGGCCGCGTTATCCTTTCGGTCGCTCTCGTGATTGTTGTCATAACCGGAATGTGGTTCTCGGTCTGGTCGATCCGCAGTGTGAAAGGCGTGCTGTCGTTTCCATTTTACTTATCGGTCTTTCTCGAGTTCATGGTGCTGTTTCTCGTGTGCGCGGCTTGTCTTCCCGACGACGCCGCGGAGAATCGCGATCTAAAAGCATTCTATGAAGGCAACAGACGGTACCTGTGGACTCTATTCGCCTTATTCCAGACTTCCTTTTTTCTGCACTGGATCTATTTCGCGATTGATCCCGCCGGGAGCGGCCCGACCCACCGCGGGTCTCTGTTGGTGGCTGGAGCGATGGTCGTCGCGCCGGCGATAGTATTTCTGCTGCTCGCCTTCATCCGAGCGCGGCGATTCCATTACGCGGCCCTTGTCGCGTTGTTGATGTTTTATCTTTATGTCTACTGGAGAGCTACACTGGCGGTCTAAGGCGCTCGTGTTCGCTCCGATTGAAACTCACTGTGAGTGTCACCGAATCATCTAACCCCTATGTAGGTAGTCAAGCGTGGCGTGGGGATTGATTTGGTTTAGTTCATTCGGTTAGTGGGTAGGAGTTAGTTTAGTCTTCGACAGCGCTTCCTCTTCCGGTGGCTCGGTGGTGGTGTTCCAGCGGCTCCTACTCCTATCCGTGCATGTCACGCGAAGGTGACAGCAGCACCGGTCTTGCAAGCTCTCCTGCGTGGTAAAGCGAGGCAGTGTTGCGCGGCGCTCGTGGTGGATCTCGAAGGCGTCTCGTTTATCGACTCCGCTGGAATTGCGGTGCTCATAGAGTACCAGCGGGATGCCGCGGCGTTCGACGGTAAATTCTGTCTCGCGCGACCGACTGAGCACGTCCGGGTCGTCTTCGATATTGTGCAACTGCGGAAAGCGATCACGATTTGCGTCACGATTCCTAATGCGGTTGAGGTCTTGCGAAACCGGCGGTTGGGGGAACTCGCGCAGCCAATCGTTGGAAGCGTTGCGGACACAATTCGGGCGGTTGCGGCCTAACGATATGATCGAAGCGAGCGAAGAGCGATTCCGTCTCACGATTCCGCTAGCGGAAGCGATTCCTTTCGCAGTCGGCGCTTCCGACCTTGGTTACTCCGAGCCGAGCGACGAGCTCCGGCAACTGATCGGCCTGCTCGCGATCGACATGCTGGAGTATTCGGAAAAGTGGCGCGCCGCCGCGCTCGTGCGGACATGCCTGCGCGACAAGTGGCCGGATCTCATCTTGTAGGCGATCCGGCGAGATGGTCCCGACCACCTACCGATTGTTGTGCATCGTCGCCCGGTTCGAGGTTCGGGCCGGAAGAGCGACTTGCGAAAGCAACTTCTGCAGAGCGATGCGGCAACGTGCGAACGGACCTGACGCCGTGCTTCGCTGCGCCGGGGGAGTAGGCGTTCGGATCACCCGACGGAATTTACAAACGCGGCCAGCATGACTCACGTTCAACTTCTTTACTTCGCCTGGCGGAATCATGGCAGCAGGCAGTCAAAAACGATGCGACCTGCCAATCATTCGCGCCGCTCGCTGCGACCTACGGGAAAACCTTATCCGACATCAGACTCGCAGTTCGGCCAGTGCGTAGATCATCTGCGCGGCGACTTTATCGACGCGAGATATTGCACATCAAACGCACGAAGCGCAGCGCCGACGGTGCCCCCGATGCCGGCGACGCCATCCTGTAAAGTGTAGCCGAGCAGCGCTATCCAGCTGCGGCCGCGCAGCAGCACTCGCGGCCGACGAACTGCGGTCGGGCTCGCAGGATGTTGCTCGCAATAGCGTAGCAGTTCCCGTTGAGCCTCGGCTTCGCGCTCGGCGATCTGCTTCTCGTTCGGCGTCTGATCAATCATCTTCCATAGGGAACGCACGTGCGACCTCCGCTAGCTGGGAGAATGCGTGTGGGATTGGTAATTATGGTTTTCGACCCGCAGTGCGCATAAATTACCAGCCGATTCACAGCCGCAGGTGGTGTTCGACTGCCAGCGCGAAAAAGCGTAGGCTCTGCCCATGAACAAACTGGCAGCGATCCTGGTCGGTTCTTTCGTTGTCGCCGGCGGACTATTCGCAGCGCACGCGCAGAATGACATCGAAGTCGTCTCGGCCGGTGATCCGAAGGTGTACGGCGAATACCCGATCGCATATCAAGAGATCATCACGCGCTGGCTGGAGACGAAACTGGCTGATCCAGCGAGCGCAGTGATTGAGTGGCCAGCTGCGCCAAAGCCGGGCGAATACAAGACGATGAAAGGCCAGCGCTATGTCGGCTACGTGGTCGACTTCAAGGTAAACGCGCGAAATCAATTCGGCGCCTACACCGGCAAGCAGAAGTACCGCGTCGTGATCCGCAATGGCGAGGTCGCCTGGGGCGGACGCCCGCGCTATTAGCCGAGCAACCGATCAAGCGAATCAACGCAGAGTTGCGACCAGGTCTCGAGCGTGTCGCGGCGGCTAACGAGTTCTTCGCGCGAGAGGAATGAGAGATTCGTGATCATCGCTTCGCGCTTCTCGACCTTCGGCTCGGCTAATCGGAACACGTGCACAATGCCGAGATGGACGGTGCCGACTTCGGTGCTGTCGTCGTTGAGAACCGCGACGATCCGGTCTTCGAACCGCGAGTTGATCGCGATCTCTTCATTCACCTCGCGCTCGACTCCCGCGCGATAGGCGGCCTCGTCCCAAGCGAAGAGAGATTCGTCGGTGTCGTTCATGTGACCGCCGATGCCGATGGAACCTTTTGAAACGAGGCGTTGCTCGCCGGCTTTCTTGCCGCGCACGTAATGCAGCACCTGATCGCCGTGGACGATCAGAGCGTACGGAATGATCTGTTTGTGCGTCGGGTCGATCTCGGCTTTGAAGCGTGGGAGGAAGAAGTTATTGCCGCGCGAGAGGAGCGCGTCGACGTAAGGCTGCGGCTCGAAGTTCAGCCCCTGGAAGCTGCCGAGCTCATCGAAGAGACTGCGCCTAACGACCAATACGTTTTCATCCGCGGCCATGGTTGAATGGGGCTAAAACGAATAGGTCGCGCCGATCTGAGGCCCGAGCGTATTGAGGCTCGAGTTCGGCCGCTCCGGTTCCGACAACCCTGCGTTCGAGAGATGCTGGTAAATGATGCCGAGATTGGCTTTCCAGTGGTCGTTCAGCTTGTAGTCGACGCCGACGGTGCTCTGGATGTTGAACGTAAAATTCTGGCCGAGCGCGCCTGCCGTATAGGTGTTCGTGGCATCGACCCAGCCGAGACCGATACCGCCGGAGACGTAAGGCTGAAGCCGGCAGCCAGGCTGAATGAAGTTGTAACGGAAGCCGGCGTTTACGCCCCAGTAGTGATTCTCGAGGCCGCGCGTGAACGCTTCGCCGAGGAATTGGAAATACACTTGATTGTAGCCGCGCATGAAGCCGTCGCTGTGGATCGCACCCCAGCGCATGCGGGCGGTCAGCATCGCGGCGGCGATCTCGTAATTGTGCGGGTTGCCGAAGACGCCCAGCATGTAGGTCGACTCCGCTGCGAACTCGAAGGAAGGAGCATCGAGCTCGCCGTTGCTGCGCAGCCGCGAACTAACCGCTTCGCTGCCGGCGTGCGCCGTTGATGCGAAAACAGCGGCGAAAACAAAAAGCGCGAGGATGCGACGGATGCTCATGAACGGGCGCTACGATAAGAAGCACGACTGCGATTGCAATGCGCCGACCGGAGTGCCAGCATCGCGTTCATGAAACGTTTTCTTTTGTCCTTTCTCGTGGCGCTCCTCGGCACGATTCCACTCTTCGCGCAGGATTCCACCGATGCGAAGGCGCAGCAGCTCGCGAAAGATCTCTGGAAGGCGAGCGGCGGCGAGAGTTGGGCGAAGGCGAAGGCATTGGACTTCACGTTCATTGTCGAAGATGGCGGTAAGCAGCTCGCGTCGGTGCAGCATCATTGGGATGTGGCTGCCGGAACGGACCAGGTGAAATGGAAAGGTAAAGACGTGACCGTGAACCTCGCCGCCCCTGCGCAGGATGAAGACGGCAAAGCGGCCTACGCTCGTTGGGTGAACGATTCCTACTGGCTGCTTGCGCCGCTCAAGGTGCTGGATGCGGGCGTCACGCGCACTTACGAAGGCGTGAAAGAAAGCGACGGCGCGCAATGCGAGATGCTCCGGCTGAGCTTCGCACAAGTCGGCCTTACGCCGGGCGATCAATACGTTCTCTACGTCGACCCGCAGACGAAGTTGCTTCGCGCCTGGGATTACATCCCGAAGCCGGAGACGACGATCCACGGCACGTGGGAAAAGTATGTCCCATCCGGCGGCCTGCAGCTCGCGACTGAGCACAACTTCGGCGGCAAGATGATCCGTTTCGCGGACGTCAAAGTGACGACTGCGCAGTAGTCGCAGCGACGCTGCTCACCCCGTCATCCCGAGCAAAGTCGAGGGACCCCGTGGCTTTAGGGTCGCGCGGCCACGTAGCACTGCGCGCAACAAACGCCGTCAAGTTCACCAGCAACCGGCCGTCCCAAACCGTCCTGACACCGCCGTCCCGAGCGACGTCGAGGGATCTCACGAATGTCTGGAGTGGCGCGGCGAGGTTCCTCCACTTCGCTACGCTTCGGTCGGAATGACAGCGTAAGGCGCGCGAGACATTCGTTAGGCCGCTCGTTTTATCGCTGATCGCTAACAAACGCAGCCAAGTCCTCCGGCAACGGGCTGCTCCAAGCTCCCACTCCTTCAATCGCGAGCGTCGATGCATGCAGGGCGTGACGCGGTAGCAGCAGCGCCTGCTCAAGTTCTGCCGTCCAGCCCGTCTCGATGAAGCGCAAATACCAGCGTTCATCCGGTCCATAAATTTTATCGCCCACAATGGCGTGCCCGGTCGAAGCAAGGTGCACCCGAATCTGATGCGTCCGGCCGGTGAGGGGAACTGCACGGACGACGCTGAACTTTCCCTCTTTACGCCGTAACCGCCGTTCAACCCGGAACTCGGTAATCGCTTCGGAGCCATCTTCGTGCATCGCTTGTTTCAACCAGATCGCCGACGGCCTACGCTCGCCCTGCCGTAGAAGCGGTGCATTCACGGTGATTGTCTCCCACTCAGGCCAGCCCCAGACGATCGCGAGATACTCCTTCGCGATCTTTTGACGCTGCATGAGCACTCCGAAGCGGCCCGCCGCCTCGGCCGTTTTCGCGACGAGCACAAGGCCGCTCGTCTCGCGGTCCAACCGATTCACCAGCGAGACCTGTCCGCCATTCGCTAGCTCGAATGCGAGCAGCTTTTGCAGCTCACTCCAAAGCGTCGGAGCCGTCGTCGGCTTAGACGGATGAACGAGGAGAAACGCCGGCTTATCGGCCACAAGGTAATCGTCCGTTTCAGCGACGATCGTGAAATGATGCGCATCATTTGCGCGGCTTTCCGCGGTGGCGGATAAGGCAGGCTTGATCTCGCTGCGCCATGTCACCCGCCATTATATGAGCGGCGATCGCGCAGTGCACGCACTCGACGATGTCTCGCTCGACATCGCGCGTGGGGAGTTTGTCGCGGTGACCGGACCGAGCGGCTGCGGCAAAAGCACGTTGATGCATCTGCTGGCCGGCCTCGATGCGCCGACGAGTGGCGAGATTGTCGTGGACGGTCTGGCATTGCAAAGCGCCGACGATGCAGCGTTGACTGATTACCGTCGCAAACGGCTCGGCATCGTCTTCCAATTCTTCAATCTGCTGCCGACGATGAACGTGCTGGAGAACGTGACGTTTCCGCTGCTGCTGCAGGGAACGTCGTTCAGCGAGAGTGAAATCCGCGCGCGTGAGCTGCTTCAGCTCGTTGGGATGAAGGACCGCGCATCGCACTTCGTGCATCAGCTCAGCGGCGGCGAGCAGCAACGGACTGCGATTGCGCGCGCGCTGATCCATAAACCATCGCTCCTGATCGCTGACGAGCCGACCGGGAATCTCGATTCCGCATCAGCGGAGATCGTGATGGAAGTGTTGCGCAACATCGGCGCCAATCAGCTCGCCACGTTAATCGTGGTGACGCACAGCGAAGATGTCGCCGAGGCGGCTTCGCGGCGGGTTTCGATGCGTGACGGTAAGGTTGTTGCCTAAAGTCTTTCGTGGCGCAGGCGCAAATCACGGCGCCGCGTGTTCACTATCATCGACTAACGAGCGATTCACGCGGCCGTCATCCCGGGCGAAGTCGAGGGATCTCGCGGATGTTTTGAGTGGCGCGGCGGGGTTCCTCCACTTCGCTGCGCTGCGGTCGGAATGACAGCGCGAAGCGCCCGACCGCTGCAGAAGCAGGCGCGGCATCCCGCGACGCTGCACCGCGCGTAAACAGCAGATGGCGATCTACACTTTGCAACGAACACAATCCGTCGACATGCCTTTGGCAGAATGCTGGGAGTTCTTCTCGAACCCGGCGAACCTCGCTCGCATCACGCCGCCGACACTCGGGTTTCGCGTTCATTCCGAACTCCCTCGCGAGATCTATCCTGGCCTGATGATTCGCTACACCGTGTCGCCGATACTCGGGATTCCGATGACTTGGTTGACGGAAATCACGCAGGTGCGGAAGCCGCATTTCTTCGTCGATGAGCAGCGCGTCGGCCCGTATCGCCTTTGGCATCACGAACACACCTTCAGCGCGGTGTCCGACAGCAAAACGGAAGTGACCGACCTCGTCCACTATGTGCCGCCGCTCGGCCCGATCGGCGCTCTCTTGAACGCGCTCATCATCCGGCGTCAGCTCGCGGCGATTTTCGATTTCCGCGCCCAGCAACTCCAAGCGAATCAAGCTGCGGCACCCGCGGATTCGTTTGCTTGACCGCAATCCGAAAACCGCTTTACCTAAAACGCTCAGCCTCAAAGCCGAGATACGCCGTGGAACTCAAAGACATCAAAGCCA
>JALYXP010000033.1 GCA_030947045.1 Verrucomicrobiota bacterium
CGGTCATCGTCGATCCGCCAGCGACCGGCCTCACGATTACAACACGCGAGATCCTTCTAACGCACGTCGTCGAGAGACTCGTCTATGTTTCCTGCAATCCAGCGACGCTCGCGCGCGATCTGCAGGAACTGCAATCCCGTTACGCGATCGCCTCCGTCACACCCTTTGACATGTTCCCGCAAACGGCAGAGATCGAGTGCGCGGTGTATCTGCGCCGTGGTCAGACTGCGGAATCTTAATAAGCGCTCCGTAGTCGCCGCCTGGAGATTCACCCCACATGGGTCCGACTTCTGCTCATATCTAAGTATAATCAAGGCGCGTAGCTCCAATTGTTACCGCAGCTGACTGCGTAAGTTTGATCGTTCCGGCCTCGGACACAGGGCCGCGGTAGGTCAGCTTTCTTTCGTGTCCCTCGAAGGAAATTCCCGGGCATCCCTGGTTAGGCATGCCGGAAGAAAACTCAGACTAGAAAGCTACTTATGAACCGCAAAACAATATTATCGGCGGGCCCATGTGCCTTAGCCCTGCTTGCAATTTCTACCGTTTGCCTCAACGGCCAGTCTCTTGGAACGGCGGAGAACTTCGCCGTCCTTGGGGCTTCGACCGTTACTAACACCGGCGCCAGCCAAATTTCGGGGAACGTAGGCGTCAGCCCCGGTTCTGCTATCACGGGGTTTCCGCCGGGCATCATCGCGAACGGTAGCTTGCACGCGGCAGATGGTCCTGCCACGCAGGCGCACGCGGATCTAGCTACTGCTTACAATGGGTTTGTCGGACTGGCGTCGCCGGCCTCGAACAACCTGAGCGGAGTCGACCTAGGTGGGAAAACACTCGTGCCCGGGGTTTATCGCTTCAATACCTCGGCTACTTCGAATGGCGCATTGACTCTCGATGCGCAAGGCAATCCGAAGGCGCGCTTCGTCATTCAGATTGGAACTACTCTGATCACTTCAAGCAACTCATCAGTTGTGCTGATTAATGGTGCAACCGCCCAAAACGTTTTCTTCCAGGTAGGCACGTCGGTTACCCTCGGTTCAGGCAGCAGTTTTGTTGGCAATATTCTGGCCTACGCGGCCATCACCACCGTCAGTGGCACTTCCGTGAGCGGGCGGTTACTTGCCCTGACTGAGGCAGTTACCCTCGATACGAACAAGGTTACCTTTCCCGGCTTAACCCCTGCACAGCTACTTAACATTTCCACGCGGCTAAATGTCCAAGCTGGCGAGAACGTCGGAATCGGCGGTTTTATCATCACGGGTCGGGCTGTGAAGAAGGTGATCGTGCGGGGCATGGGCCCTTCTGTCCCGGGAGTAAGTCCAGTCCTCGCCAACCCGACCCTGGAGCTACACGGTCCTGATGGCTCACTGATCGCAAGGAACGATAACTGGAAGGACACTCAATCAACCGAAATCCAGGATAGCACTCTCGCGCCGGCGAATGACTTGGAGTCGGCGATCGTCGCCACGCTAGCGCCCGGAAATTACACCGCGATCGTCGCGGGCAAGGATGGTGGGACCGGCGTCGGACTAGTAGAGATGTATGATCTCGACGCTGGCTCAGATTCAAAACTAGCCAACATCAGTACTCGTGGTCTGGTCGACGCTGGCACGAGTGTCATGATCGGTGGTTTTATCTTCCGTAATGGATTGGCGAGCGAAAAGGTGCTGATTCGTGGCCTCGGCCCATCCCTTTCTGGGATTGCGAACCGCCTCTCCGACCCCACCCTTGAGCTCCACGATGGCAATGGAGCTCTCCTGATTGCCAATGATAATTGGAAAGACGACCCCGCACAGGCGGCGGCGATTTCCAGCACCGGCATCCCTCCGCAGAATGACTCCGAGTCTGCAATCGTCGCAACGCTTGCTCCCGGCGCTTACACCGCGGTCTTAGCAGGCAAGGCCGGCCAAACCGGCGTGGCAGTCGCCGAAGTCTACCACCTTCAGTAGCCCTGATTGATCCGAGACCGCGCCCGCTACGCTGCTTGCTGTGCAGGAAGCGTGAAACTAAAAGTCGCGCCGCCGCCGTGAGTGCTTTCCGCACTGACGGTGCCGCCGTGCGCTTCCACAATTTGTTTCACAATCGCGAGGCCCAGTCCGGTCCCTTCCTTCTCGGGATCGGTCGTCATCTTATCAAAGACTCGGGCGAGCATCTCCAAGGGAATGCCCGCTCCGTTATCATGCACCACGCAGCTCACGCTATCGCCGTTATCGTGGGCGCTCACCACCACCTGACCTCGCGCTGCATATTTAAACGCATTGCCGAGGAGGTTTTGAAAAACTTGCGAAATCAGTCCGGCGTCCGCCCACACCGTGAGCAACGGCGGGATCTCATTCACCACCTCCACGTCGTGTTTCGACGAGACGGCGCGGAGATCGATGATCAGTCGTTGCACTAACGGCCAGAGCTCAAAGGTGCGATTTTCCGGCGCGAATGAGCTACCTGTCGCCGTCGGGTTGACGTTTGCATCCAGCACGCGCTTCACGAGATCTTCCACGCGTTGAAGATTGCGACGCAGCAGCGGGAAGAGATCGCCCGTTCCCGCGACCGCTTTCTCATCGAGCGTCTCGCGCAACGCATCCGCGAGCAGCGAAACTGCATTCAATGGCGTGCGCAAATCGTGCGCGATAAACGCGAGATGTTCGTCTTCCTGCTCTTTGCGGATGAGCGCCTGTTGCGCTGCGAAGGACATGACCGCGAGACGCACGGCTTCATCGATCCTTCGATTAATCAGGCGGGCCGCTTCACCCACAATGTAAAGATCGTGCCGTTCCGCGACTGTGATGAAAGCGGTTCGCAGGAGGTTGT